>CAZIAN010000202.1:0-8298 GCA_964537355.1 uncultured Pirellulales bacterium
TTCAATTCCGGGACAATTACTTTTACCAGCTCATTTTTAGTGACTGAAAATCTGAGTTGCCGTTTATCTTTTAATAACCTTACTGTCTTGACATCTTTTAAGGGTTGAAGAATAATTTCTATGTCATTGATCGGGATCGGTGGGTGAAAAGAATTCTCGAGACGTCCCGAATGGTTGTAGAGCGCGATCCATTCGAACCGTCGCTTAGGATCTCGCCGATGTGTTGCTTCGACCAGCGGAGAAGACTCTATCTTCAATCGTCGCCCGGTTTTCAGAAGATTATCCAGAGTTCCGACCGCCAGCATCGAATGGCCCAGGTTGCCCCATTCGCGATACATTGCGCCAATCTGGAAGGGGAACGAGGCTGTTATCCCGTTACCATACTCGCGCACAAGTAACGCTGGGATATCGGAGACCGAGTTGTAATAGCATTTTTCAGGTGGGCCATACATCACATCATGAATCAGACGCAGCATTTGGTCGGTGCCGGAGGCCGGTTCGTATTCATGGAAATCACCGCGTAGGTGGACCAAATCGAAATCCTTCAGGCCATCCATTCTAAGTTCTGCCTTGTCTTCTGGACGGATACGCACATACATCGAATGACGCAACGGCCAGGTTTTCTTCAGGACGGGTCTCCCAAGACATGTTAGCGCATCGGGGATTCGACCACTCAACAGGAGTTTACCGCCACCCTTAACATAGGCGTCCAGTAAACGCGCATCTTCAGCCTTGACGCCGCCGCTTTCGGGAACGATAAGTGCCCTATAGCGCTTCAGCTCGGAATGCCTGAAAGAAACAAGATCAAAAGGAATATGATTTTCAGAAAGGATCTGTATCCAGCCCCAGTAATCATCGCCATCGTGGCGTACGATACCAACCTCAGCCGCCGACTCGGTATTCAGCATCCATTTTTCGTTGGCTGCGTGGAATCGATAGATGTCACTGATAGGCCCGATGCCGGCGCGGTCTTCCAGTCGCTGCAAGGGTCCGATGCAATAAAAATCGAGCCACGCGCCGTTGACCATCTGCTGCCACAGCCGGCGAGTGTGAAGGTACGGCGCCGCGGCGGAATGGCGAAAGATCATTTGATAGAAATGGACAGTTGTGTTGGCCAATTGCTTGTTTTCGGTTGTAAGTAATGTCCATTGGGCGCGATCCACATCGTCCCAGGTCTCCTCGCCCAGCGGTGCACCCGATTCCTTCCTAATCAAATCGATGTAATCGACCGTGTATGTACAGATGACAATATCGGAACGGATCGATTTGATAAGATTGCGCACACGCCGGAATTGCCGATTTATCTGGATACCCTTCCATTCCTGGTACTTGCGCAGCGCCTTAGGATCCCCATCATGCTTTGGAAGGTCGAGCCCGCAGAAATCCTTGAACGACTCTTTGCAGTTTTCGCATTGACAGATTCCGTGGAAGTTCCGGCTGTAGTCCACCTGCGGAAAGCCTATCATGTTGAAGAACACACCATCGAGTGGATACTTAGTCAATGCCTCTTGTAGGATATCCAGCAGGTAATCCTGTTGGTAGCCGCCCATCACGCAGGTATGTACCTGACCGTTGTAGTTGACGTGCTCGCCCTTTTCGCTGACGTAGAGCCACTCGGGATGAATAGCGGCATATTTCTGGTTGATTTTGCTGAAATCGAATCGCCCGATCATTTTGATACCGGCTTTGTGTAACTTCTTAAGGGTCTCTCCTACGAGATCACCCTTCATAAACGTGTTGCGCCAATGATACTCAAGTTCTGTTGGATAATTGGCGACGATTCCGCCGACATTGAACAGCACGATATTGGCGCCAAACTCTTTCACTTCGCTCACATATTGATCAGTGTCCATCGTGGCATCGATCTCACGAAGATTTGTTTGAAGCAGACGGTGGGGCGTAAGCCACCACTTGTCTTGACCTGGCTGTTCAGCCCGGGCTGACGACAAAAAGCAAAAAACCATCATCGAAATAGCGAGTGCCCATATCCATCTTCTCAAACTCATATCAGTCTCCTTTCGTATGTGATGAAGCAACTTATGTTATTTTCCGGGCTTACTATAGTCAAGTTGTTTCCGGAGAAAGGTGTTAGGCAAACCACACATAACGTAAGACAATCAAATCAGGAAAGACAATACACGTTTTGCGGTAAAAATTTGTATGCTATCCGGTTATTTAAGGTGTTTTTAAGTTAAATTTTATGTTATAATATCGCGAATAGTAAAAAAAGTAATGTTTAAAAGATGTCTTTTGAGAATAGATAGAACAGTGAGTGTACTATGTCATGTAAAAAACTAAATAAAGGATTTACCTTAATAGAGCTTTTAGTGGTCATAGCCATCATTGCATTATTGCTGGCGATCCTTATGCCCGCCTTGAGCAGGGCCAAAGAACAGGCGCAAGCAACTCGGTGCCTGGCCAATCTCAAGCAGATTGGTGTGGCAATGCATTTATATGCAAGTGATTACGACTATAAATTGCCACGGGCTGAGTTGCGCCCGGGCGTTGCTGTTTATAACGGCATAGATATGAGATGGCCGGTCCTGTTTATGCCTTATGTAGGCGGAATATCGGACAAGGTCGAAAATTATTACGAACTCAAGATATTTGATTGTCCGAGCTATCCGAATAAAGATCAAACGGTCGATTATTGCACTAACGCCTTCGACCTGAAGGGCACTATGACAGAGTATTTCGGATTTAGCAAGATTGATGATTTTCCCCGTCATGCGACCACGATTTTTATGGCGGACTACGAATATATTCCGAATGCGGATCATATTAAAATCATACTAAAAGATGATCCACCGGATGAAATGAAAGTAAAAATGCAGTCGCTGGATGTCTGGAATGCCAATCATCTGCCATCGGCCCCGGACGGTTCGCGGCGAATGGCACGCGACCGTCATAATAAGCGAGTGAACTGCCTGTTTATCGACGGTCACTCTGACGATATGATGGCTCTTGATATCACTCCGTACGATTTCGGTCTTTCGGCGGAATATAGAATTCCATAATCGAGATACCTGATTGTCGGACATTTTTCGAAAGAGGTCACTCTCAATTATGGCTTGAAGGGTGAATTTCTCGCATTACTGGTAAGCCACATGATCTTTCGATGAGTGTAGGATCAAAAACGTCGGAGCAGCTTATCAACTATAAGTAATTGCATAAAGTACCTTGCAGTGTGGACATCATATAGTATAAACTTATCCCGGATTGGAAAACAATATTCAGATTATCAGATAAGGAGTGTCTTATGGTAAAGCATTTAAAAATGTTGTGGTTTGTATTGAGCCTTATTTTGGTTGTGTTTACCTTGAGCCGGACATCATCAGCCGGACAAATAAGTGGCCAGTCCAAAAAATGGCACAAGGTCACGTTAACCTTCGATGGACCCCAGACGAGCGAGAAGGCCGATCCGAACCCGTTTCTTTATTATCGTCTCGAAGTAACCTTTACGCACGTAAAGAGCGGCAGGTCTTATCTTGTCCCGGGTTATTTTGCCGCCGACGGAGATGCGGCCAACTCCAGCGCCAACCGAGGCAACAAATGGCGAGTTCATTTAGCGCCTGACCAAACCGGTGTATGGAAATACAGCGTCTCATTCAGAATGGGCAGGAATGTTTCAGTTAGCGACAATAAAACCGCCGGTGAAAGTGCAGGTTTTATGGATGGTCAGACCGGTTCTTTTTATGTTGGGCCGACCGACAAAATGGGACGGGATTTTCGAAGAAAGGGTATGCTGCAATATGTCGGCAAGCATCATCTGAGATTTGCCGAAACAGGAGAGTATTTCCTAAAATGTGGCGCGGATGCTCCCGAGAACTTCCTGGCTTACAAAGACTTCGACGGCGATTTTAAGTATGACGGCCACAAAGATAACTTCATCAAGGATTGGGCCCCGCATATTAGGGACTTCAAGCAGGGCGACCCGACCTGGCAGGATGGAAAAGGAAAAGGCATCATAGGAGCGGTCAATTACCTGGCATCAAAAGGTATGAACGTCTTTTCTTTCCTTACGATGAATATCGCCGGCGACGACCAAAACGTCTTCCCCTATATCACCTACGATGAGTTGCTGAGAATCGATGTCTCGCGGCTCGACCAGTGGGAAATAGTCTTTGAACATGCAGACAAGCTTGGCATGTACCTGCACTTCAAGACAATGGAAACCGAGAACGAATTACTGCTGGACAAAGGCGACCTGGGCACGCAGCGTAAGCTTTACTACCGCGAACTGATCGCAAGGTTCAGCCATCACCTGGCGCTCAACTGGAACCTCGGCGAAGAGATAAACAACGCCACAACGGCGCAGAAGGTTGCCTGGGCGAACTACTTTTGGACCCATGATCCATATCAGCACCACATCGTTATCCACAATGCCGGTGATCCCCATTACGACATGCTGGGTGATGCATCGAAACTCACGGGATTTTCCCTGCAGACCAACAAGCCTGATTTCAGCCAGGTCCACAGCCGGACCCGCAACTACATCGATCGCTCCGTGGCCGCCGGCAAACCCTGGGTCGTCGCCTGCGATGAACCGGGCGATGCAACCCATGCCCTGATCACAGACGCTGAGGACCCCGCCCATGATAACGCCCGCAAAAACGCTCTGTGGGGCAACATCATGGCAGGCGGCGCGGGCGTCGAGTGGTACTTTGGATACAAGCACCCTCATAGCGACCTGACCTGCCAGGACTACCGCACGCGCGAGAAGATGTGGAATCAATGCCGCTACGCACTGGAATTCTTCAGGAAATATGAAATCCCGTTCTGGGAAATGAAATGCGAAGACGAGTTGACCGCCAATACTAACGACTACGTTCTCTGCAAGCCAGGCCAGATATATCTGGTCTATCTCAAGCATGGCGGAAAAGTCCGGCTCAATGCGGCTGACGGCAAATTCTCTTATGGATGGTTCAACCCTCGGACGGGCGATGGTCTAAATGCTCTGCTCAATACCGGTTCAGTTGACGTCGGGCAAATGGTCGAAGGGGTCGCACCCGATACCAACGATTGGTTGCTTGTGGTACAAGGCTCCGGCAGACTAAACCTTTCTTCTGAGCAGACTCCTCCGGCAAAGTGAATAGAAATGGTTAGATTGAGTGCTCCGCCATTCAAGCAATAGTCGACTGAGTTTGTTTTTGACTTGTATATTGCCGGTGAAAGTCTATAATCCAGCAAAAGTTATCAAAATAGGCTGCTATTCCTATATATTTTTCCGTAAATCAAACAATGCTATTGTAATCGAATAAAGATTTAAGGACGAAATGAGTAAATATAAAATTGCTGTCGTTCCCGGTGATGGTATCGGCCCGGAGATAGTGCCGGCTGGCGTTAATGTTCTTAATGCAGCGGCTGAGAGATTTGGTTTTCATCTTGAGTATGAGGAATTTCCTTACGGGGCCGGCTACTACAAAAAGACCGGGACATTTATGCCCGAAGATGCGATGCAGGTACTAAAGGAATTCGATGCTATTTACTTCGGAGCGGTGGGCTTACCGGATGTTGACGACACCCTCCCGGCAAAACTGTTCACATTCAAGATTCGAACCAGCTTTGATCAGTATGTCAATTACCGTCCGGCAAGACTCTTGCCAGGTATTGAGGGACCCCTTCGCAACAAGAGACCACAGGACATCGACTTTGTAGTTGTTCGAGAGAACACTGAGGGAGAGTTTGTTCAGTCCGGTGGTTTTATCCGACCGGAGTTTGCCGAGGGTATGGCAACAGACATGAGCATCTTCACCCGCAAAGGAATCGAACGAATCGCTCATTATTCATTTCAACTGGCTCGGCGCCGCCGTAAACTCGTAACGAATGTAACTAAATCCAATACCTTGATTCACGGTCTTGCCTACTGGGATAGGATTATCGACCAGGTAAGAACAAGATATCCGGATGTAGAATACAGGAAGATGTATGTTGATAATGCATCGGCGAATTTTGTGCTTGCCCCCGAGAAGTTCGACGTTATTGTAACGACAAATTTTATCGGAGACATCCTTAGCGACCTCGGTGGTGCGATAATGGGAAGCCTTGGCCTGGGACCGAGCGGCAATATCAATCCGGAGAAAACTTACCCTTCGATGTTCGAGCCGATTCACGGTTCGGCGCCGGATATTGCCGGGCGGGGCATTGCCAATCCGATTGGTGCTGTCTGGTCCGGTAGCTTAATGCTTGAACATTTGGGTCAGCAGAAGGCTGCCCAGAGTATTGTTCGGGCGATAGAGATGACGGTTGCCCAGGGAGTGCTTCCTGTTGACCTGGGTGGCTCAGCGGGAACCGTTGAAATAATCAATGCGATTGTAAAGAATCTAAAATCTGCCGCTAAAGACAATGCCCCGAGTAATTGACTTAACATTGCCTCTTTCCTCCGGAGCGAAAGGGATTAGCATTGAACCGGCCAAACGGCTCGAAACCGATGGCTGGAACGCAAGTACGCTTTGTCTTTATTCTCACTGTGGTACTCATATAGACGCACCCGTCCACTTTGGCGTGGGCACAGAAACTATCGACGCGATTGATGTGGAGAAATTAATAGGACCGGCCTGGGTGGCTGATGTACGCCCGATTAAACCGCGTGCTTTGATTAAGCCACAGCACCTCGGTGCCATTGCTGAAAATTTCAAGCCGGGCGAAAGCCTCTTAATCTGCACGGGCTGGAGTGCCTGCTACGGCCGGGAACAATATAGGAATGAGCTTCCGCGAATAAGTGAAGAACTGGCGAAATGGTGCGTGGAAAACAAAGTACGAATGCTCGGAGTGGAACCGCCCTCGGTCGCCGATGTCAATAACATAGAGGAACTAACTACGATACATCAGATTCTTTTCAAAGGCGGAGTGATTGTGGTAGAAGGTTTGGCTAATCTGACATCTGTATCAAAGCCTCAAGTGACATTCATTGCACTTCCGCTGAAGATTTCCGCCGGCGATGGCGCACCAGCCAGGGCCGTGGTAATCGAAGAGTCTTAAATTATATTGGAAATTCCAGGTGGAGAATATCCGGAAAGGAACGAAAGTTATGAAACAGGACTATTTTCATCGCGTTGCCGCTTTGACTCCCACGAAAATGTGGATTAACAACGTCACGCCGCCTGAGGCCGAGTGGGCCATTGCCGCCGGGGCCATGGGATGCACGCAAAATCCTGCTTATACGTGGAAAATGTTGAATCACCCGGACTACAAGGACAATGCCCTGAATCTGCTGGATGAGACCTTAAAAGAAAGCGATGACGACAATCAGGTTGAGTGCATTCTCCAGCGCAAACTGGTCAAAGGAATCGCGGATAAGTTCATGACTGTTTATGAAAAAACCAACGGCGAGCACGGATATGTCAGTATCCAGGGCGATCCGATCAATGAGGAGGATCCCCAGATCATCATAGACGAAGGACGCAAAAACCGGGCGATGAGCCCTAATATTATGATTAAGATTCCCGCAACTGAAGCAGGTCTCGAGGCGATGGGAATCCTGATCGAAGAGAACACACCGCTCAATGCTACGGAGATCATGGGTCTTAGCCAGGTCATTGATGTATGCCGGATGTACGATAAGATTACAGCCAAAACCAAAAAGAAACCAATCATGTACTACTCCCTGATTACAGGCATCTATGATGAGTGGCTCGGTAAAGAGGTTGAAAAACAGGGTATAGATATCTCACCCGATGTGCTTTATCAGGCCGGGATGGTCATCGCTAAAAAGGTGTACAAGTTCGTACATGATCGCGGCTATCAGCTTGGCTTCATCGGCGGGGGGGTTCGGGGTTTGCAGCACTTCACTGAAATGGTGGGCGGCGATGTGTGCATCACCATGAACTGGCGGGGACACGCCGACAAGCTGCTTGAACTGGACCAGCCGGTTGTCTCGCGACTGTTCAATCCCGTGCAGGATCACGTCCTGGATGAGCTGCTTGCTAAAGTGCCGGCTTTTCGTCAGGCATATATGGAGGACGGGCTAAAGGTGGATGAATACGAGGAATACGGACCGGTAATGTATTTCCGGGACATGTTCATCAGTGCCTGGAAAAATACACTGAAGCTGATTAAGGAGCGGCGTGCTGCCTCATGATTTACCGGCCATATAAGCCTGCTTAAGTTTAGGATTACATCATGAAACAGTCTCAAGGGCGGATGAGCCGCCAGCGTTTTGTTCTCATTTCGATTCTCTTTTTCCACAGCGTCAACACCTACATGGATCGTGCCTGTATTGCCTCTGCTGCTGATTTTATTATCAAAGATCTTTCCATCTCCAAAGAGATGCTGGGTCTGATTCTTGGAATATTTGCT
>CAZIAN010000203.1:0-2569 GCA_964537355.1 uncultured Pirellulales bacterium
CGATATTAATGTCAAAGACGATATTGGTTGGACGCCTTTGCATTATGCAGCGTATCATTTCAAGAAATATTTAGTTGAAGTTCTTATGGAGAGGGGCGCTGATGTTGATATTGTTGATAATCGTTGCCGCACGCCCTTTGTAGTAATGCAAGAAAGACTTATACATCTTGAAACAATGAGGGGTTCTCAATTCGAATCGACTGTAACCCAATCTTTAAAACGAGATTTAAGAAAGGCAGTGAGGGAGACTTCAAAATTATTGCATAAAAATGGTTGTATTTATGTGGTGGCACCTGATGGAAAGGATGCTAGTGCAGGGACAAATGAGAGTCCCTTGAGAACTATAGCTGCTGCAATAGAAGTAGTGAAGCCAGGCGATGTCATTCTGGTTCGCGGGGGAACCTACGTATGTCCATACACGATTCATATTGATAAATCAGGCGAACAAGGCAATCCTATTCGTCTCGTGGCTTATCCTGGAGAAGTCCCTGTGTTTGATTTTGCCGAAGCAAAAGGAGACTCAGTATTTATTTCAGGAGCATATTGGCATATTAAAGGATTAGCTATTGCCCGTGCCAGGCGTCCGATGCAGATGCATGGCAGTGGGGCACATCATAACATATTGGAACAAGTGAGCGCTTTTGCTAATCAATTTTCAGGAATCCATCTTACTACGGATGGTCCGGCACATAATATCATTTTAAACTGCGATTCCTATAGAAATTTTGATCCTCAGTTTAATGGCCAGAGTGCTGATGGATTTGGCGTTGCTTGGAATGTTGGGCCGGGTAATGTCTTAATAGGGAACAGGTCGTGGAATAATTCTGATGATGGTTACGATTTATGGTTTTCAAATAATAGTGTGCGTCTTGAAAGATGCTATGCCTGGAGTAACGGTGTAAATATATGGAATCATCCTTTCTTTGTAGGGAATGCCAATGGCTTTAAGCTTGGCGGAGGAGGAGGAAGACATGTTCTTATTAGTTGTCTGGCGTGGGGGCATAACCTTACAGGTTTCAATTTGAATGATAATACTAGCGGCGTAATCCTACGTAATTGTACGGCTTGGAGTAATGGATTAAACTATGCTTTCACCTGGGGTAATAGTGAAAAAGCAAAAGAGGATTGTGTTTTTATCAACAATATTTCATACAATGGAAATAAAAAAGATGTCATTAATCCAAGAGCTGACAGTCAATGTAACAGTTGGGATGCCGATCTTGGCCTTACATTGACCGACGATGACTTCCTCAGCCTTGATGATAACGCGATAATACAACCACGAAATCCCGACGGCAGCATTCCCCAGAATGACTTCCTTAAACTTGCACCGACAAGCGGCGCAATTGATAATGGTGCCGATATCGGTATGCCGTTTGTCGCCAAGAGACCTGACTTAGGGGCATTTGAATATGACCCCAATAAGCCTGGTCAGGGCTATGTGAAGATGCTGCACCAATATGTGCGTGACCGCGATATCAAGAAAATCAAGGAATTACTTACCCAAGGCGAAGGTATTAACGATAAGGACTGGTTAGGCTATACCCCCTTACAGTGGGCAATATACTTTGGCTATCCTGATGTAGTAGAGTTACTGCTCTCCCAAGGAGCTGATCCGGATATCCAGAGTGATACGGGAAGATTCGCCTTAGAGATAGCCAAGGCAATGGTCTATGCGGATATTGAGGCATTGCTGCGTAAGCATGTGGCAAAGGAATAATAACCAGGACAGGCCTGAACGAATATCTCCAAAAGAACTATATTCTTAATACATTTCTTTTCATCCGTTTACTTAATCCGATAAGAATAAAAAAATCTTCGTTTTTTATGCAAATATTTGGGATTTAGTGCTTCCATTAACTCTCAAATTTGACATTAATGGAGACATTTTAGTAACATAATGTCACCTGGAAATCAGGGTGTTTTTCAGTTCCTGAAAGAGATAATTTTTCGTCTGTTATGTCACTTGTTTGTAACTTCTGTTTGCGACAGTTGTGTTAGCCACTAGTTGGCTTTATCAGGCTTACTCCGGGATTCGTAGAGGTCGATCAGGTTCTTCCATGACTCCAATGTGTGTGGGTGCTGATCTCCAGAGACTATCTCTCACTCTGGAAAGTTCATTTGCTTGAGCAGGTCGTCAAACCTTGGGTCCGAACGGAGAGGCTTCCACAACGAAGGTATTCTGAGCAAAAACATGCCGTAATGCCTTTCTTGATACACTTTTTCGAGCCACTGAAAAGCTTCATCAATATTTCCGAGGTCTCCGTAGAGCGCGGCGAAGTACATCGGCAAAACATATTCACTCCTGGACTTATCCTGTAATTCCTGAAGCAGGATCTCGGCCTCATCTTTCCTGCCAGAAACAGCATAAGCTCTTCCAAGCATCGCAATCAAAAGCGGTATGCGGCCGGCGAGACTCATGGCTTTCTCGACAGATGCGATCGCCTCCGGGTACATGGACATGGATAGATAATCCTCCGCCAGATCAGAGAGTGCTATCACAAAACCCGGAGCCAATTCCAGCGTTTTCTTACGCTGTTCCACAACTCGTTCAAACTGTCCGGAAAAC
>CAZIAN010000203.1:2579-8295 GCA_964537355.1 uncultured Pirellulales bacterium
TCACGCTGGACAGGGCGGGCGGCCGGGAGGTACGCAAGTTGATTATTGAGCACTTGTGAAAGTGGATCAATTGTCACGGCTGTTTGCATCATGTCGATGGCCTTATCGAAACGCCCAGCTACGACCCAATACCAGGCAAAAGCGAAGTATGTGTAGCTGAGGTTTGGAGGATTAAGGTCGATGGCTCGTTCCAGACTCAGCTTGGCTTTTTGCCAGTCCCAGTCATACATCAGAGCGATCCAGCCTAAAGCAGAATGGGCTTCCCCGCATGTCTCATCTAACTTAATCGCCGTATTCGCGGCTATCTTAGCTCTGGAGAAGCTCTCATGCCCTGCGCCGTATCCGTAAATTGAAGGAACCCAATAAGCGGCCGAAAGCCATGCATAGGCTTCCACGTAATTTGGCTCTATCTCAATAGCCTGGTTTAGGTAGTCAGCGGCTGTTCTAAAACTTTCTTCAGTTTTCTTCTCGAAGAAGAAGATGCCCTTGAGATATGCCTCATGCGCCTCTGGGTTTACCGGTCCCGTCCGTTTGATTCGCCTCTCTTCTTCAGGGGTGACGGCAACCTCGATTTCCCGCGTGATGGCCAGCGTCACCTCGCTTTGTAGCGCAAGGATGTTAGTCAGAGTTCCCGTGTAGTTCTCCGACCAGAGATGTGCGTCGGTCCTTCCATCGATGAGCTGAACTGTGATGCGAACGTCATTTCCCACCTTCAGCACCGAACCCTCAATGATGGCATCGACACCGAGTTCCTTTGCGATTTCCGGCACCTTCTTGTCCGTGCCCTTGAAATGCATGGATGAAGTACGAGAAATGACTCTGAGGGCTTCGATCTTGCCTAGTTCGGCGATCAAGGCGTCTGTCATGCCATCCACGAAGTATTCCTGCTCCGGGTTGCTAGAAAGATTCTCGAATGGCAGTACGGCAATTGCCTTCGTCGGTTGAGTGCGGTCTGTTTCTACGGTTTCCGTTCGCAGCGTTAAGTGCTGCAATTCGGTCGCTGTATCTTCGAGCGTGATGGAAATATCGCCCATATCGCGCAAACGGCGATGTGGCTCTTTCTCCAGACAGCGACGCAGCAACACTCGAATGTTTGCTGGCGTGCTCTCCGGCAGCGGTTGGAAATTGGGTTCTGTTTTCAGGATATTGGCCAGCGTGTCGGAAACCGTCTCACCTTTGAACAGAACCATACCAGTCAGCATTTCGTACAACACGCAGCCAAACGACCAGATATCGTTGCGCTTATCGATTGGCTGACCGCGGGCCTGTTCCGGAGACATGTAAGCCGGCGTGCCGATTATATGGCCGGGTTGAGTGTCAGTAACCTCGCTGCTGCCTTCGGTTACAGTTGCTTTGGCCAAACCAAAGTCCAGGACCTTCACCCTGCCTTCCAGTGTTATCTTGATATTGCCTGGCTTGAGGTCCCGATGGACAACACCCTTTTCATGTGCCGCTGAGATAGCCTCGGCGACTTGCTGGCCGATTGAAAGAGCCTCTTGGAGCTTCAATGGTTTGTGAGCAATCCGGTCTGTCAGCGTCTGGCCCGGGATATATTCAAGAACCAGGTACCCAGAATCATCCTGCTCAATTATATCATGGATAATAGCGATATTCGGGTGATTCAAAGAAGCCAGGAGTTTGGCCTCACGCCTGAAACGCATTCGGGCGGTTGAGTCACCAACTAATTCAACCGGCATACTCTTGATTGCAACAGACCGGTCAAGCTTGGTATCACGAGCCAGGTACACAACACCCATGCCCCCTCGGCCAATCATCTCCACTATTTCAAAAGTTCTGATTTTCTGACCCACAAGATCGTGCCCAGTTGCTGTATCTGCGAAGTCGCTCTCATCCACTTGGATTAATCGGGTAAAAAGTACGCCAATTCTCTCAAGATTCTGTAGTCTCTGTCTGAGGTGATGTTCAAGGCCTGGGTATTGACACACATACTCGTCTATGTCAAGCTGTTGGCCGCGTAACTGAGCTTCAACAAAGCGCTGCACCGCTTCTTCCAGGGTACCTTCTTGATTGTTTTCATTGGGTTCGACCATCAGACTCTCTCAAAGGCGCTGGCCAACGATGCCATTGCGCGTGCTACCAGCATTCTTACTGCATCAGGGCTTTTGCTTAGCCTGTCTCCAATTTTTTTAAGGGAAAGTCCCTCGATTTGGTTCAGCACAATAACTTCCCTGTATTCCGGTTTCAACAGGTTCATGGCATTTTCAAGTCTGTCCAGATCCTCACTGAAAGACATAATGACGCTCGGTGTTGTAGTCCTGATCGGTTCAGGCATCCGAGGGCAGTCATCCCCTGCTGGGAGCACACGATGATCGATAGGAACTTCCCTGCGTATATCGCGCTTGTCGGCATGCAGTCGCTTTAAGTTGTCGCGAATCCTGTTCTCAGCTATTTTCGACATCCACCGCAGGAAATCCCCCTCATCTCTGTATTCGAAGTTGCCCAAATCCTTTACCGCCGCTACAAAGGCATCCTGAACCAAATCCATCGATTCCAGCTTGCCGCGAAGCTCCCTGCCCATACGAAACCGCACTATACGCTACACGCGCTCTCCGTAAACCCTACACAGTTGATCCAGAGCAGAGCTATCGCCATCCTGGGCCAGGGCAACCAGTTCCTGTGTCTTGTGGACGGTAGTACGTCTCATCTTCTTCAGACCTCCACTCCAATATAGGTTAGACATATTATATCATATTTTTTGAATATTTCAAATTTGAGTGTTCGATTATTGATTTTTTTTCGCTGATAAGAATAGAGCATTAAATCAGAAGGCCTTGAACCCGGGAAACTAATCATGAATCACTCAATTAGAAAGGAGATCAAAAATGAAAAAAAAACCGATGATGTGCCTGATAATGATGGCGGCCTTTTTATTCGGCACTTATGGCCTTGCAAAGGCAGATTTTACCTTCGGGGATGTTGAAACACTTCCTGAGACGATAAATACACCCGGGATAAGTGTGGGAGATTTCACAATGACAGCCGATGGATTGGAGGCATACTTCGTGTCCATAAACCGACCCGGGGGCTATGGCCGAGAGGACATCTGGGTCTCCCGGCGTGAGTCGCCTGAGGACAGTTGGGGTCCGGCGGTCAACCTTGGTCCACCGGTCAATACCTCATCTTGTGATAGCACACCAAGCATCTCAGCCGACGGGTTAGAGATCTATTTTTCCAATGTCGGCCCGAATGGTTCTACGTACCGAGCCGGGGGACATGGCGGAGGTGACATATGGGTCGCCAAGAGAAAAAGCAAAGATGAGAACTGGTGTAATCCGGTCAATCTTGGACCGACGATCAATAGTTCGTCTATGGAGACCTATCCAAACATATCAGCCGATGGCCTGTCATTATACTTCAGTAGAGGCGACATATACGTGGCAACGCGCTTAACAAAAGATGATGATTGGGGCGCACCGGTCAGGGTGACAGGCGGAGTCAACAGCGGATCATGGGAGGGTTTCCCATGCCTCTCTGCCGATCAGCGGGTACTTTTCTTTTACTCAAATCGATCCGGCGGATATGGTGGTATGGATATATACATGTCAATGCGGCCGACTGTGTCCGATGATTGGGAGCAAGCGATCAATCTTGGGCCAATGATCAACACTCCATATTACGATATTTCCCCGAGCCTCTCGCCTGACGGTTGCACTCTCTACTTCGCCCACAACAATGTGAATGGATGGGGTGGTAATTCTAAGATCTACCGGATGACAATCAACTCGGTTGTTGACTTCAACGCCGATGGAATTGTTGACTCTGGAGACATGTGCATTATGGTTGACAACTGGGGCACAGACGAGCCGCTCTGTGATATTGGTCCGATGCCCTGGGGTGACGGTATAGTCGATGTCCAGGACCTGATGATCCTCGCTGAGCATCTTTTCGAGGAAATTCCACCGGTTGAACTTATTGAGTAGAACGCATATTGATAACAAGAAAATGAAGAGTGAAGAGTCGTTACACAATTTTTTAGGAGATTAACAATGTATTCACGAATCAAAAACATTTCGATAGCTTGTATTGTTTTAATTGCTTTAAGCGGTTTTTTTCAAACAGTCACCGCCGACATAGAAGCCAACAAGGCTACTATGCTCCGTGCTGAGGAATTCTGGAACACGGGGGACACGGCCATTGCGGACGAGGTTTACAGTACCGAGTTTGTCAACCATGATCCGACCGCTCCTGATGTTGTCGATCTCGAGAGCTACAAAGGATTTGCCGCAGCGGTGCGCGCCGGTATGCCGGACTTCCATGTTACTCCTGAGGTCATAGTCGCTGAAGGAGATAAGGTGGCAAGTTGCTGGACAGCCACCGGGACACAAACAGGTGAGCTTATTGGCATACCACCTACCGATATACAGGCCCGGTGGACGGGAATCACCATTTATCGCTACGCTGATGGCAAGGTAGTGGAAGCCTGGTGGAGTAAGGACATGACGGGCTTCCTGGAACAGCTTGGAGTGACGCCTCCGACGCGCCAAACCTACACATGGAGTGAGCCATCGCAGTTAACCGGTGACACTGGTGACCCGGAGACGAACAAGGTCCTCGTCCAGCATATGATAGATGAAGTCATGAACCAGCAGAACCTGGCCGTCGTCGACGAGCTTTTCGCCGCTGATTACCTTATGCACAACCCGGCTTGGCCCGGGGAAGTGAAGGGCCCCGAAGGCTTCAAACAGTGGGCTGGTATGATGCTTGAACCATACTTTTCAGACAGCAGTATTACCATTGAGGACATGATCGCCGAAGAGGACAAGGTAGCGGTCCACTGGACCTGGAGTGCCACGCATACAGGTGAGTTTATGGGTATCCCCTCAACAGGAAGACAAATAACTGTCGCTGGGATTAGCATCCATCGTTTCGCCGACGGCATGTTCGTGGAAAGCTGGGTCAATTACGACTCCCTTGGCATGATGCAACAGCTCACCGCGGAGGAATGGTCGTTGGCCGGCACCTGGTTCGGCACCAACAGCCATGGACACGCCATTGTTCTCACCATCACACCGTTAGGCCCGGACAACGAGCGGTTCGTCTGCGCCTTGGATATTGCACACGACCCCAGCTTCGGGGGCTTGTTCCCGGGAACCATCGCCGCGACGAACATGCGCGGGATGTACGTCAAAACGCGATTGAACACGTATGACTTTACCATCATGTCATACGGACTGGCGGAACCGGCGGAGGGCGAGGCAGCCCGTCAGGTGGTCTATATCCAGGTCGTCAGAGGCCAGTTCATTCTGACCGACGAGAATACATTCTCATCGGACTTTTACACCGCGGCCCTGTACGCCCCAGACCAGGATCCGTTTGGCGACGAGCCACCTGCTTACGGGTGCTATCCCGTCTCGGGAACCTACAAACGGATGCCGATGGTTCCTGTCTGTGAACTGCCGCCACCTGAGCCAGTGGAGTAGATTCTTTATTGAAAGCAGAGGACTACTTCCGAAAGAATAAAACGACCAATATAGTCAAAGAGCTGGCAGCTCGAGGGATTGTCAGCTCTTTTTTATCACAAAAAGAATTACATGATTGCTAAATTTTCTCTCACCGTTTACTTAATCAATTACGAGTTTTTGTGACGCTTAGCCGTCACAAATGCTCTATTGGACTGAACCGCTTACGAGTTATTTGGAATTTTAATAACCAAACCAATTCCGTATCATCGGTGAGCAGAGCACAGACTGGCGTG
>CAZIAN010000204.1:0-8273 GCA_964537355.1 uncultured Pirellulales bacterium
ACTCGGTATAGGCCCTTTTTTAATGACTATTTGGGGTGTTCGGTGTTCTATAATGTTGGTAACGTTTTTTTCTTTTATTCGAAAGCTTTATGTGTTAGACTACCTTTTCTTTTGTTAATGAAAGAATGCCATAGAAAGGATGCTATGAATCAGCCGAATGCACAAACCTACACAGATCGAATAAAAGTTTCCGGCAAATACGAAGCGGCAGCCATTCATGGCAAACTAAGTGTAGCGGGGACGAGATTTCACTTCATCGGTGCGGGCGGCATAGGGATGAGCGGCCTGGCACAGCTTCTGATTAAAAACGAGGCGATAGTAACCGGCTCAGACGAAACACTAACCGAGATCATACACGGGCTTCGGCAGAAGGGAGCTGAAATAACAATTGGCCACCGGGAAAGGAACCTCAAGGTTGGAACGAATGCGGTTGTTATCTCGGCGGCAATAAAAGAAGATAATCCGGAATTGAAGTTAGCGCTGCAGCGAGGATATAAAGTCTATAAATACGCCCAAATGCTGGGGCAGTTAATGGACTGCTATGAGGGTATTGCAGTAAGCGGCACCCACGGCAAAAGCACAACGAGTGGATGGCTTACCTATGTGCTCAAAGAGGCCGGCCTGGAACCAAACTTTATCATTGGGGCCTTAGTCAGCCAGTTAGGCTCCTCGTCCGAGGCCGCCGACGGTAAATATTTCGTGGCCGAGGCGTGTGAATATGACAGGAGCTTTCTCAATTTAAAACCGAAAATCGCCTGCATACTGAATATCGAGCAGGACCACCTGGACTATTATAAGAATGAAGACGAGATAGTCGAAACTTTCGGCGAATTCGCCCTTGGCCTAAAGCCGCAAGGCGTGTTGATTGCCAACGGCCGTGATGCAAACGTTGCAAAAATTATCCGGCGCATTGAACGCCAACTGCATTGTAAGACTTTCGGGTTGGATGATAATTGCAATTTTTACGCCGGGAATATCTCATTAGATGACGGCCTTCATACCTTTGACGTTTATCATAATGGTACATTGTTGGGGGCAACCCGGATTTCGGTGCCGGGTAAGCATAATATTCTAAACGCATTAGCTGTAACAGCAATGGCAGTCAACGCAGGGCTGGAGCCTGAACTGGTACTCGAATTGCTGCCCGGCTTTACAGGCATTGACCGCAGGCTGATGCTGAAGGGGCAGTTCGGCCAAATTACGGTCCTTGACGACTATGCTCATCATCCAACAGAAATAAGGGCATCGCTGCAGGCAATAAGGCAGAGATATCAACCGAAACGAATCTGGTGTATTTTTCAGCCCCACCAGTACAGTAGAACAAGATTTTTGCTTGATGATTTCGCGGAAAGCTTTAAGCTTGCCGATATAACAATTGTGCCGGAGATTTATTTCGTCCGGGATTCGCTGTCGGCCAAACAGGAAATTAACGCCCAAATACTTGCCGAAAGGATACAGGCCAACGGAAATGAGGCGCTATTTATCGACGGCTTTGGGGCCATTTGTGATTACTTACAGAACAATGCCGCCGACGGCGATGTTGTAGTAACTATGGGTGCAGGTGATATTTGGAAAGTAGCAGATGAATATATTCAGCGGGTTGGAAGAAATAGTTGAGACGGATTATCCGTTAGCGAAGCGGACATGGTACGGACTCGGGGGAGCGGCGGATTATTTTATCGCCCCGAAAACGGTCAAGCAGCTAAAAGAAGTTGTCCGGCGATGCACTAACAACAATATCCGGATTTACGTTATGGGCTTCGGCTCTAATCTGTTGATCAGTGACGAAGGGCTGCGAGGAGCAGTAATAAAGCTGGAGGCCGAGCAGTTTTCACAGATAGAATTCGACGGCGACGAGGTTATCGCCTGGGCGGGAGCGGAACTAAGCAAGCTGGTGTTAACGTGTGTGGAAAAAGGACTGTCGGGCATCGAGGCCCTGACAGGAATACCCGGTTCCGTCGGCGGAGCCGTGAAAATGAATGCCGGCGGCAACTTCGGAGATTTCGGGTCCACGGTCGAAACCGTTACGCTAATGGACAGTGACGGTAACGTTTTTGAAAAGAGCAAACCGGAGCTTGTATTCGACTATCGCCGAACAAATATCACGGCAAAATTCATTCTAAGCGCCCGGCTGAAACTTAATGAGTCCGACTCAGAGCAAATCATGCGGACGGTAAAAGAAATATGGATTTATAAAAAGAACAATCAGCCGTTGAATACGAAAAATTCCGGCTGCATTTTCAGGAATCCGCAAGGTGGTTCGGCGGGCGCTTTAATAGACAGGGCCGGCCTCAAAGGACTTCGGATCGGCGGAGCCATAGTCAGTGAGAAGCATGCGAATTTCATAATCGCCGAAAAAGAATGCACAAGCAATGACGTCATGAGGCTTATAGAAGCCATCAAAGAAAAGGTCAAAGAACAGTTCGACGTTGAGCTTGAGCTTGAAGTCGAGATATGGGATTAAGGGACTACAAAGAACCGTGAACGGCAAATTAAAAATAGCTGTCCTGACCGGTGGAATCGGATCCGAACGGGATATAAGCATTCAAAGCGGGCATTGTATTTCACAGGCGCTAATAGCCGGCGGCTTTGATGTGGTTACAGCAGACATTCGACCGGATAATCTTGATATATTGGAAGATAACAGTATTGATGTGTTCTTTCCTGCGCTGCACGGCAAATTCGGCGAAGATGGCCGGCTACAGCAAATACTCAAGGACAAGTCTCTTGCCTATACCGGAAGCGGACCGGCCGAAAGCAAACTGGCATTCGATAAAATGGCGAGCAAAGAACTCTTTGCCGAAGCGGGCGTAGCGACGCCAGCAGCGATTGAGTTTAACGCAGACTCCGATATCAGGCAGCTTGAGATACGATTGAAGTCACTTGCAGATGAATATGTTGTTAAGCCCATAAGAGAAGGCAGCAGTGTAGGTGTCAGAATTGTTACCGACGTGCAGGAAGTTATCAGCACAGCAGAACAGACCCTAAAAGAGTTCGGCGATTGTATGATCGAACAATTCATCCCGGGCAAAGAAATAACAGTCGGAATATTAGAAGAAAAGACGCTTCCAATTATCGAGATTCGAAGCAAATCCGGCTTTTATGATTATCAGGCAAAATATATTGACGAGCAAACCCAGTACCTTTTCGATACGATAACCCAGCCGGCTCTGATAACTCAAATCGAACAGGATGCGATGGACTGTTTCTGTGCGCTTGGCTGTCGGCACTTCGCAAGGGTTGATTTTATCCTGAGTGATGAGCCAATCGCCTACGCTCTGGAGATTAATACTATTCCGGGTTTTACAACACATTCACTTTTACCCAAGGCAGCGGCGAAGGCGGGATTAACGATGAGTGATTTGTGCTCGAAAATCGTCGAAGCCGCACATTCTCCGCTCCTCAGGCATTAAGCGTGATACGATATTATGGCGGCCAAAAGGAAAAGAACAAAAAGCAAGTCTAAACGAATATTTTTGAAGTCCGGCACCTCAAAAAGGAAGAAGACAAAACAACGCATCCGGCTCGTGGCGAGTTTGATAAGCTCTTTTAAGATTTCATTAATGGTATGTGTTTTGGGCGGGACAGCCATCGGTCTGCTATATTTAGATAGATATAGAAAAGAAACCACCCCCCCCATGGAAGGTCAGGTTGAGCTGGAATTAGTGGATGTCCCGGCCTGGGTGAACAGCGAACTAAAGCAAAAGGCCCTGACAGCAGCCAAAGGTGATTTAGAGGATTTAAGAATCGATGAAAATGCCGCCGGCCTGGTGCAGCAGAATATTGACAGGCGGTTTGCGTGGCTGGATGACGTAAAAGTGCGGACCACACACAACGCCCTTCTCATCGAAGGGCGCTGGCGAAAGCCCATGGGACTGATTAAGCAGGGAAAGCGCAGCTTTTACGTGGACGCCGAACAGGTGGTGCTCGATTTTGTGGAAATGCCGGGCATGCCGATAGTTGAGATAACGGGATTAGCGGCAGCGAGAAATATACGGCCGTTGGGCGAAGTCTGGGAAGGCGATGACCTCGCGGCGGCTATAACTCTGTTAGACCGGCTCGAACGACGTGACAGAATTGAAACAACTCAAAAACCATTACTCAGCGAAATCAACAGGCTCGACGTGAGTAATTTTGACGGCCGAAAAAACCGCAAGCTTCCTCATATTGTTCTATATGCAAAGGATGATACCAAAATTATGTGGGGAGCTAAGGTAGGCGAGTGGCAGCGGTATCTCGAATCGACCGACGAGCAGAAAATAGCGAAGCTTTACAGCTATTACAAAGAATACGGCACACTCTCAGGTGGCGTAAAATACATCAATCTGTGTGACCCGCAGGACGACATCCCGCAGCCGATTGACAAGTATTAGCCGTCCACAAAGGCGTTTAATGCAAAGGCAAGGTCGCTATAGCGATAGGGAATTTGGAACTCTTCGCAGAGGGATTTAAGTTTTTTTAGAACCGTCTCGCTCAATTCACTCTGGAAATCCGCATCGGCGCTGCAACAAAAGATTCTACAGGCGGCGAAACGGTATTCATAGACTGTGCATTTGCATTCGATGTTGTAAGGGCATCGGCTTGTCGTCATCGGCATTACATTTTCGTCGCCGAGATTTGCAGTCAGGTACATCAATTCCGGCCCGGTAATAAAGAGGCGGTGGTCGAAGCCGTCGAAATCACAACATTTACCACAAGCACTGCATTGGCCTGTTAGTTGATTATTTTCGCTGATTTGCGTATCCAGCCAGTCGTAAATTTCAGCTACTTTTTCGCCGAGCCCTTTGTTTGCCCAGTATCCTGCCACCATTTTTTGTTCCTTTTGATTTTTTCTATTTCTTCGCAGGTATAATGTTTGCCTCTGTTAATACCGGGACATTTTTCTGCCGCTTTATTCCAACCGTCAGGTTTGGATAGATTGTCAGGCCAAAAGGGCCACGTCCTGCACTGGCTCGGGCGGACGGGGTAAATAATACATCTTCTTTGACCGTCTATGTTTTGCAGAAAAATACAATCCTTGGTTGCATAATGTTCGATAATCGTTGTTCGCAGGCTTACACGCCTGAGATACTTTCGGCGCAGCTCACCTGTTGTCATTTTCAGAAAATCCGCTATGAACTCAATCTCCGGCTTCGTAACCCAGATATAACCTTCCCCCGGCCCGGAGCAGCACCGCCCGCACTGTATGCACTCAAAATGCAAACCACTGATATACCACGGCGTTTTCTTCTTTTCCGACATCTTACCACTTAAGGACCGCGCCGGTGTCGGCGCTGGTGGCCATTGAGGCGTATTTTGCAAGGCAGCCTTTGGTTATCCGCGGAGCAGGAGGCGTCCAGGCCTTTTTACGTTCGGCCAGCTCGTCATCGGACAGCTTTACGGTTATCTTATTACCGGGAATGTCTATTTCAATTATGTCACCGTCTTTCAATAATCCGATAGGTCCGCCAACGGCCGCTTCGGGGCTGATGTGGCCGATACAGGCGCCTCTTGTTCCGCCGCTGAAACGCCCGTCAGTAATAAGGGCAACAGATTCGCCCAGGCCAGCCCCCATAATATAACTCGTGGGGCTCAGCATTTCCTGCATACCAGGGCCGCCCTTCGGGCCCTCGCAGCGTATTACCACAACATTACCTTCCTTTACCTTGCCTGCAAGAATACCGTCACAGGCCTCTTCCTGGCTTTCGAAGATAACCGCAGGGCCGGTGTGTGTGAGCATCCCAGGTACAACGCCGGCTGCCTTGACCACGCAGCCTTTGGGGGCAAGATTGCCTTTTAGAATAGCAAGCCCGCCGGTCTTCGAGTATGCGTTATCAAGCGGACGGATAACCTCGGCATCTTTAATCTCGGCATCCGCTATATTCTCTCCGAGTGTGCTGGTGGTTGCCGTCATGCAATCCGTATTAAGGAGATTCGGAATTTTACTGATTTCTTTTAATATAGCGCTTATACCCCCGGCGGCATTGACATCCTCTACGTGATATTTGCTCGACGGAGATACCTTGCAGATGTTGGGGCATTTGGCGGAGATTTTGTTTATGCGTTCGAGGTCGTATTTGATTCCCGCCTCGTTGGCTAATGCCAGTGCGTGGAGGACGGTATTGGTCGAGCCGCCCATCGCCATATCCAGAACAAAGGCGTTGTCCAATGATTTTTCCGTGATTATATCCAGCGGCTTGATGTCCTTTTCGATAAGGGTGACAATCTGCCTGCCCGCCGCTTTATAAAGCTGTTCGCGTTTGGGATCAATAGCCAGGATTGTGCCGTTGCCGGGCAGCGCCATTCCGATACCCTCACAAAGACAGTTCATCGAGTTGGCGGTGAACATGCCCGAGCAGCTCCCCTCGCCGGGACAAGCGGTTTCTTCAAGCTCTTTGAGCCGGCTTTCGTCCATTTTGCCGGCGTTGAACTCGGCAACACCCTCGAATATGCTGATAAGGTCAATCGTTTTTCCATCTTTCGTTTTGCCTGCGGCCATAGGACCGCCGGAGACAAAAATCGTCGGGATATTCAGTCTGACCGCGGCCATCAACATCCCGGGTATAATTTTGTCACAGTTGGGGATGCAGATAAGGCCGTCAAAACAATGCGCCCGTGCCATAGTCTCAACGGAATCGGCGATGATTTCACGTGAGGCTAAAGAATATTTCATGCCGGTATGACCCATAGCAATGCCGTCACAGACAGCTATCGTATTAAACTCGAAAGGGGCGCCGCCCGCCTCGCGAACAGCGTCCTTAACAATTTTTGCCACCTTGTTGAGGTGAACGTGGCCCGGAACTATTTCGCAGAAGCTGTTGGCCACGCCGATGAACGGCTTGTCGATATCGCGGTCCTTAAGACCGCAGGCGTGAAGAAGGCCTCGGTGAGGGGCCCGCTGGAAACCCTTTTTGACTGTATCACTTTTCATAATCCAGTTTCTCCAAAAATAATTGACAAAGTAATCTAAAAAACCAAAAGTTGAATTCTAACCTCTACTTGAAGGCAAATAAAGAAAAATCATTGTCTTTAAATAGAGCAAATGTATAATCGGCTCTTGAATTTGCCACAAAATCAGATACTTACGGAGAGAACTTGTCATGAGACAAAGCAAAACTGGTAATCTTGCCGCAATCACTGTAATCGGCATACTGCTTATGGCTCTCGGATGTGCCGACCAGACCAAAGACGCTATTCAGACCGACATTAAACCGCAGGAACAAAAACCTATTGTACAACCGGCGTTGAAGTTTGCCCCGCCCGGCCGGATAACGTATAAAGTCACAACAGACAAGGAAAACGGAGTTTTATGGGAAGGACCGCTGAAAAACAAACCAAAGAGCTTTGTCGGCGGTCACAGCGGCAACAAAATCGAATTGACCTTCACTAGGCAAACACTCAGCGTTGACGACAAAGGCAGCGCCGTTGTAAAAATTACAATCGATGCCCTGAAATATTTAGCCAAAATCAGAGATAAAATTGCTCTGGATTTCGACAGCTCGCGGGAAACAGACCGGGATAACCCTTTAAATAAATTAATCGGGCAAAGCTATACGATAGAACTAACCGCCTCCGGTGAGGTCTCAAATGTTATCGATGTAAACGACGCCCGGGCCGTCGTAGCAGGCAGCTCGATAAGCAATGCAAGGGCGGCACAGTTGCTCTCCACACAGGCAATAAAGGAGCACCACAGCATTCCGGCACTTCCGGACCTCGATGATGAGCAATTAAGCCCGGGCAAAAGCTGGAGTGATATAAAGACCTTCTCTTTTGGTCCGATGGGCGCGAAATCATTCGAAAGAATTTATGAAATAAAGGAAATCAGCGAAACAGACGGCCGAAAAATCGCCTTCGCTCAGATGAAAGCCGTTCCTTCTGCGGCAAAAGCAAAAGAACTCTACAAAGAACAATCCACAGGTTTATTTTCATCTATGTTCGATAACACTGAAACATATACCGGCGAGCTAAGACTGGATTTAACATCAGGGCAAATCGAAAAATATACCGAAGAATTCAAATCCGACTGGATTGCCGTGGACCCGATGGCAACAAAACAAGAAAAAGAGCCTGATATGCTGCGAATGAGCGCGACTCGCATTTACAGCATTGAAAAAATTGATTAGAAGTCTTAAAGACCACTCCATGAAATTTTTGAAAACAATAAACCTTTAGAAAAGGATTGAAGTTGAAATCAGCACTGATAATACCAATGATTGTTATTATGGCTATATGTGGAGGCTGCGGACCGGGGATACAAAGGTCATCAAACAAAGAATTATTAACGATAGATTGGC
>CAZIAN010000205.1:0-8242 GCA_964537355.1 uncultured Pirellulales bacterium
AATTCAAACCCAATTCAAAGCCAATAAAGCCAAAAACAAACCCAATTTAAGCCAAAAACAAACCCAATTCAAAGCCAATTATCGAAAGGGCAAAAATGAACGCTTTTGCGTGGATATGGAGTCTTACGATTGTTTTAATAATGCTGCTCGCGGATTTTACCACCCTTAAGGGTGTCAATCGCAAAAAGTTTTCCCCGACAAAACTTACCTATTTCCACATGCGCTACCAATGATTATAATGGAGCTTCCTGAAACCTTTTTGGAGGATTAAAAATGTTGTATTCAGCTATCGCAAAAGAATTAACAAGAAAATTGAAAAACCACGTAGTCTCACACATTAGCCTAATCATTTGTTTAATAATAGCCTGTCTGTATATAAGTCCGGCCCAGGCATCCTCTTCGAACAATGATTCAATCAAACCGCTCAATCGATTTCCCCGGATGGTTCAGGAATATTTCGTTAAATCCGTACGCAGGGTCGAACAGCAGGCAAATCAACGACGGGCCGCCCTGAAAACCCGAGCTGATGCTGAAAAATATGTGCAGGATGTTCGTGAAAAGATACAGCAGAGCTTCGGGCCTTGGCCCGAGAAAACACCGCTCAATCCGCGCATTACCGGCGTTGTCGAGCGAGCCGACTACAAGATAGAGAAGATAATCTTTGAAAGCCGTCCCAATTTTCTTGTAACCGCAAACTTATATGTGCCGAAGGGACGGAAATTTCCGCTGCCCGGTGTTGTGGGAACCTGCGGCCATTCGACAAACGGAAAGGCGTCAGAATTTTATCAAGCCTTTTCACAGGGCCTGGCAAAACAGGGCTACGTAGTTTTAATTTATGACCCCATCGGGCAAGGTGAGCGCTTGCAGTACCCGGACGAGAATTTGAAATCGAAGATTGGCGTCGGCGTCCGCGAGCACCTGTACGCCGGCAATCAGCAATTTCTTGTGGGCGATTTCATCGGCTCATGGCGAGCCTGGGACGGCATACGCGCTCTGGACTACCTGCTGAGTCGCAAAGAAGTCGATCCGAAACATATCGGCGTTACCGGCAATTCCGGCGGAGGCACAATGACGACCTGGCTGTGCGGCGTCGAAAGCCGCTGGACAATGGCCGCTCCAAGCTGTTTTGTTACCACGTTCCGCCGCAACCTGGAAAACGAGCTTCCCGCCGATACCGAGCAATGTCCACCGCGGGCACTGGCTCTCGGGCTGGACCATTCCGATTTCCTTGCCGCGATGGCACCGAAGCCGGTTATCATTCTGGGAAAAGAGAAGGATTATTTTGATGCCCGCGGCCTTGAAGAGGCCCACCGCCGGCTGAGCCATCTTTATGACCTTTTGGGGGCCAAAGAGGATATCGGACACTTTATAGGCCCGGGCTACCATGGCTACTCGCAGGAGAACCGTGAGGCTATGTATAACTGGTTCAACCGTGCCACGGGGATCTCTGATTTACAGGGCGAGCCGGAACTTGTCATTGAGAAAGATGAAACTCTCTATTGCACGCCGCGAGGGCAGGTCTGCGAACTGGACTCCAGGCCGATTTACTCATTTACCAAAGCCAAGTCACAGGCGCTGGCCAAAAAGCGACGCTACAATTTTTCTGAATCTGCACTAAAGCGTCTTATTGTTAAATCGCTGCATCTCAGAAATTGGGCTAATCAGGAAACACCCGAGTATCGCATCCTCCGCAACTGGCGTTCACGCGGATACCCCATGCCGTTTTGGACCACCTATACAATCGAGACAGAGCCGGGAATTCTTGCCGTTGTGTACCGTCTTTCTGATGAGCAGCTGATGTCACGGCCGCCCAAGGGACAAAGACGAGCTATATTGTACGTCTCAAATCAATCCAGCGATACCGAACTACGTACCGAACCTCTTGTTAAAGAGCTGTTGAAGGCCGAACCGGACTCGGCCTTCTATTCATGCGATGTTAGGGGCATCGGGGAATCACAACCGAACACATGCAATGAGAATTCGTTTCTCACTGCCTACGGCAGCGATTACTTCTACGCGATTCACTCCATCATGTTAGACAGGCCCTATCCGGGTCAAAGGACTTATGATTTGCTTCGGGTAATAAACTGGCTGAAAAGCAATGGTCACGATGAGGTTCACCTGGTGGCCAAAGGATGGGGAGCGCTGCCGGCAACATTCGCTGCTGTTTTATCTGACCAGGTCAAACAGGTTACATTGAAAAACGCCCTGACTTCATACACCGACATCGCCGAGTCTGAAACTTATACATGGCCGCTTTCATCTCTTGTGCCGGACATATTGAAATCGTTTGATCTGCCCGATTGCTACAGGGCTCTCCAGAATAAAAACTTAAAGCAAATTGACCCCTGCGGGGCGGACGGTGTAATAGACGCCCAATAAATCGCCGCTCCACCAACGGTAATTAGAGATCTATTGAACAACTGCTGACAAAGCCCGATTTTAGAAATACTTTTCCCCACTGTCTGTATGCGCTTATATAACAAAAAGTTATGAATTATTAATCAGAATGCCCCCCAATGCCGCAAGACATATATGTAGCTATCTATTGTATGCCTACGTATATGTATTTGCTTTATAGCATTTATTTATCAGAAATGTCTTTACATAATATGATGTAAATTACTATATTATAAGAATATATATCATTTTAATGATAATGTATTATTGTATCTTATATTACATATTTGTTTTATTTGTTTTATGAATACTACAATCACAAAGTATAATAATATTGAAATTACAAAAATGGGTACTTAATTATGTCTGCGAACAGTTATAATCTGCAAAAGAGTGAAACACACGCCGAGCGTCATGTGCACGAATTGGAAACGCTTTATAGAATAAGCCATATCCTGTCTGTAGTTAAAAGCCAGAAACAATCTCTCGCCGAGGTTCTGGATGTTCTTGACAGTGAATTGGGCCTGAATAGAGGTACAGTAACACTACTTGGGCCGGATGGCAGCGAAATCAGGATTGAGGTGGCACACAACCTTTCACAGGAAAACAGCCGTAAAATAAGATATCGGATGGGTGAAGGCGTAACGGGAAAGGTGATGCAACTGGGCAAGGCAATAATTGTTCCAAAGGTATCTCAGGAGCCGTTGTTCCTCAATCGTTTCGAGCGTTGGAATGTAAACAAAGAGGAAATAAGTTTTATTTGTGTTCCAATTTCGATTGGACAGGAGGTCATCGGAGCGATCTCCGTTGACAGAACATTTGCTGAGACAAATCTACTCGATGAAGATATGCGTGTTCTCAGTATCATAGCAAGTATGATCGCAAACGATGTAAGAATTCGGCGTGAAAATGCCCTTCGAAAACAGAAACTTGAAGATGAGAATCTGCGATTACGTCACGAGCTTGAAGACCGCTTCAGGCCTGAAAACATTATAGGAAATTCCAGTTCTATGCGTGATGTATATCGTCAAATCCATCAAGTCGCTGCCAGCGACACAATTGTTCTTATTCGCGGCGAGTCGGGTACAGGCAAAGAGCTGGTAGCTCATGCGATTCATTATTTAAGCCCCAGAGCAGACAAGCCTTTCGTAAGGGTAAACTGTGCCGCTTTAAATGAGAACCTGCTTGAAAGTGAGCTGTTTGGCCACGAAAAGGGCGCCTTTACAGGGGCATTACAGAGCCGAAAGGGACGCATAGAAGAAGCAGAATGCGGTACATTATTTCTCGATGAAATAGGGGATTTTTCTCCAGTAACACAAGTCAAACTCCTGCGGGTCCTTCAGGAACGTCAATTCGAACGAGTAGGCAGCAACCGCACTATAAAAACCAATGCCAGGATTATTGTCGCTACAAATCGTGATTTGGAAAAAGCGATGGATGCAGGGACATTCCGCCAGGACTTTTACTATCGTGTAAATGTATTTCCCGTTTTTCTGCCCCACCTGCGAGACCGCAAAGACGATATTCTTCTGTTGGCAGATTATTTTGTGGAGCAATATTCGAAAAAAATGGACAAAGACGTTCGGAGAATCAGCACGCCGGCTATCAATATGATGGTGGCTTATCATTGGCCGGGCAATGTACGAGAACTGGAAAATTGTATAGAAAGAGCAGTGCTGCTTAGTACGGACGGTGTTATACACGGGCACCACCTTCCCCCGACACTGCAAACCTCCGACGCATCCGATACCATCGGCACAGGTTCACTGAAGGAGAAGGTCAATCTGTTCGAACGTGATATCATTGTCGATGCGCTAAAACGCTGTAACGGCAATCTTGCCGCAACAGCCCGCGATTTAAAAACCACTGCTCGAATTTTAGGATACAAAGTTAAGGAGCTTGGAATTGATTACAAACGATACTGCAGGAAAAGAGGTTGATGTATGACTGCATGGGCAAGTACCGGCCTTAAAGGCCTTGATGAGACACTTTGTGATTTGAAAAAGGGCGACAACGTAGTCTGGCAGGTCGATAGTATAGAAGATTACAGTCGCTTTGTTACTCCATATTTAAAAAAGGCTCTCGAGGACAAACGAAACATTGTTTATATGAGATTTGCCCAGCACAGGCCTCTCATTGAAAATCAGCAGAATGTTACCGTTTACCAGCTTGATGCAAAGGGCGGCTTCGAGAGTTTTTCCACACATGTTCATGCCATAATTTCAAAGGAGGGCACAGAGGCATATTACGTTTTTGACTGCCTTTCCGATTTGTTAGCCGCCTGGGCAACTGACCTGATGGTTGGCAATTTCTTTATGGTAACCTGTCCTTATCTTTTCGAGCTGGATACAATCGCTTACTTTGCCATATTGCGAAACCATCATTCTTTTCAAACTGTTGCCCGTATCCGAGAAACGACCCAGTTGCTGCTGGACGTGTATAACTTCGATGGAAATATGTATGTTCATCCGTTAAAAGTATGGAGGCGATATTCACCAACAATGTTTTTGCCTCACTTGCAGCAGGATGAAGAATTTTCGCCGTTAGTAAGCAGCATCGACGCAAGCAAACTATTGTCCCATATCTCCCAGCAGGGTCTGAACTGTTCGGCAAGAACCCTTGATTACTGGGACCGCCTTTTTATGAAGGCGGACGGCTTAATGAAATTACCTCCGGATTCGGAAGAAGCCAAAGAGCTGGTTCAAGAGCTTTGCAGAATAATGGTAGGCCGGGAAAAAAGAATCGCTGAACTGTCCCACAATAGCTTTACTCTCGAAGATTTGATGACTATTAAGAGCAGGCTGATTGGAAGCGGCTTCATTGGCGGTAAAGCAGCCGGCATGCTTCTGGCACAAAAAATTCTGGCAAATGACAATTCGTTTGACTGGAACCAGTACCTGGAACCCCACGATTCATTCTATATCGGTTCTGATGTATTTTACAGCTACATAGTTGAAAACGGCTGGTGGAAACTGCTCATGAAACAGAAGACAAAGGAGGGCTACTTTGATGCAGCCCCTGAGATCAGGGAAAACCTCCTGAGAGGCAAATTCCCGGGTCTGATTCGTGAGCGATTTCAGGAAATAATAGATTATTTCGGCCAGTCACCGATTATTGTTCGTTCAAGTAGTTTGCTGGAAGATTCATTTGGCAACGCTTTTGCAGGAAAATATGAAAGCCTGTTCCTCGTAAATCAGGGTGACCCCGAACAGCGCTATCGAGAGTTCGAAGAGGCTGTCAGGAGAGTTTATGCAAGTACTATGGACAAGAACGCTCTGACATATCGTCTGCAAAGGAATCTTGACCAGCAGGATGAACAAATGGCTTTACTTGTTCAGCGAGTATCCGGCTCCTACCAAAAACATTACTTTTTCCCAAGCCTGGCCGGCGTGGGTGTCTCATACAACACCTTTGTCTGGAATCAGGAGCTTGATCCCAAAGCAGGTATGTTGAGACTTGTCTTCGGCCTTGGTACCAGAGCGGTTGACCGTGTCGAGGACGATTACCCACAAATCATCGCTCTGGATCAACCGCTGTTACGTCCATACGGCAACAGGGAAGATGCGATAAGATTTTCGCAGCATAGTGTTGATCTTCTTGATACAAGCCAAAACTGCTTAAGGACGGTTCGCTTTGTCGAACTGTTAAAGGAAAACCTTGATATGCATTTAGACCTGTTGGCCAGTCCGGATCGTCATACCGAACAAAAAATGAAAGAGCTGGGCATGAAAGGCCCAAGGGCGTGGGTTTTGACATTTGAAAAATTCTTATCGAAAACTGATTTTCCACAGGTAATGCAGAAACTGCTTGGGACACTGGAAAGTTATTACGATTACCCTGTTGATGTAGAGTTCACGGTAAATTTTGCAACCAACGGCACCTTCAAGATTAATTTAGTTCAGTGCAGACCTTTACAAACCAAGGGTTTGGAAGCAAGCGTACAAATTCCTGAAGACATTGAATTAGAAAAGGTCCTTTTTGCCTCCGACGGCTACACTATGGGAGGAAGCATTTCGCAGCCGATCAAAAGAATTATTTATGTCGAGCCGCAAGCATACATAGAAGCCCAGATTTCACAGAAATACAGCATAGCAAGGCTTATAGGCAAGCTGAACGCACAGATATCCGATAAAAAGAAGACACCGACCCTTTTGCTCGGACCGGGCAGGTGGGGAACAACAACGCCAAGTTTGGGTGTACCTGTCAGCTTTTCTGAAATCAATAATATTTCTGTGCTTATGGAGATAGCCTACGAAGGAGGAAATTTGATGCCGGAGCTTTCCTTCGGTACGCATTTCTTCCAGGACCTGGTTGAAAGTGATATCTTTTACGCCGCTCTCTTCCCGCAGAAAGAAGGCGTATTATTCAACAAGGAAAAGCTTTTAGAAATGCCCAATTTGCTGAGTGACTTTGTTCCCGCAGAAAGTGAATACGAAAATGTGGTAAAAGTTGTTGATGTCGATTCTGATTCATTACAAATCATGTCGGACATTGTCAGCCAAAAACTGGTTTGCTTTTTCAAATAAAATACGTTTTGAGCAAGGGACAGCCATCGGCCGGCTTAATGCTTGCCCTTGCTCTAATCATGATGTTTGATTTTACTCCACGCTCATCCGGGCTTTTGCCGTATCACTAAGGGTGGGCAAAATGGCTGGTTAATATAATATTTATATTAAAAAAATATAAATAGATTGATTGTTACCGAGTCACCCGTTAATATGTCCCTTATGCGGATTGCAAGTCATTAGGTTCGTGTAGTGTAAAAAGGAGTCACAAGATGGCCAAGAAAAAAAAGAAACTAATCAAAGGTTTGTGGTCGAAAAGTGAATTAAGTAAGCTCAAGAAACTTTTCCCAAGCAATCCAACCGCCAAAATTTCCGAAACACTGGGACGTCCTAACGATGCAGTAAAAAAGAAGGCATCCAGAATGGGACTTCGCAAGTCAAAGAGATACCTGAAAACACTTGGTAGAGCGTAAACTGTAAAAGACTTCTTTTTGTGAAACAAACGGGGATATAGTCATCTATCTTTAGACTGGGACTCAACAGATACCGAACATTATACAAAATTGAAGATTGCCAAGGGTTTTTGAAGGTGTTATTTTGTTTTTTTAGGCTGATTTTTAGCCTTTGCGCTTGTAGTGTATAATTTATGCATCCCATTTCGCTACTCATTTTTCTCCTTTTTGGTCATTTTATCTGCTTTCAAATTCCCTTTCAATTGAATTAACCGAAGCATTGCACTTTTCTATTATTTTCCTTGTTAACCATGCCGCTCAAACACAGGAATATACTTTTTGTACACGAACCATTTATATTAGGCAAAAGCAAATTGCCTAATAGAGTAATGAGTATCGGAGGGCGATTTGGATACGATGATGACGGCCAAACACCTAATACCCAGATTACAATTTTTGATTATGACGTTGTTCCGATAATATATGCGGTAAGAGGCCTGCCAATCAAAGAAGGTAACTCTAATATGGATATTTACAATGCTATTAGTTCCTCCGGCATCATTATAAAAAGCGTCCCTTTGAGCCCATCTCCTAATAATGGAGTTGTAGTTCAGTGTCAAGATTGTTACGTTGATCTCACTGACCTGATAGATTTTATTAATAATGGAAAACAAATACAACGCTTCAATTCTATCAGCCCATGGCCGCAAGCTTGCTTTATCAATGCCGTACGAAGCAGAAAAATCAATGATATCAGGATTGATATCCTCGAAGGACACCTCTCTAAGGCTCTTTGTCATATGGGTAATATTTCTTATCGTATAGGTAAAGAATCTTCAAGCGAGAAAATCAGAGAAGTTGTTCAAGGAGATAAAGATTCAATTG
>CAZIAN010000206.1:0-8144 GCA_964537355.1 uncultured Pirellulales bacterium
AAACCATACTATCAGCATTTAGCTGCCTTGGAACGTCGCGCCTGAACATTGTAACAGGCATAACTATCAACATAAGAACAAAGGGTAACACTATTTGGGCCATAAAAAAAACTGCCCCTAAAATACCAGCGGTGATAGTGAAATTTTGCCTGCCTTTCTCGGAAAGATAACCATTTGGAATTTGAGACTGAGGACTGTTTGAAATATCCATTTTTGTGCTCCTGTAAGCTTGCTATCAGTACGAAGATACACAACTAATTTTTATGTTCTTCAGTTTTCTCAACTCGTCGGCGCTTGAAGAATTCCTGTAGTAACCTGCTGCAGTCATCAGCTAAAACGCCGCTTGTAACTTCAAGTCTATGATTCAGCCTTTCATCCTGAACAATATTATACAGGCTTTTGCACGCACCTGCCTTCGGGTCATCGCAGCCGTAAACGAGCCTGTCCATCCTTGCAAGAACTAAAGCTCCTGCGCACATAGGGCACGGCTCTAAAGTGACATAGATTGTGCAGTCATGCAATCGCCAGCTTTCGATAAAAGACGCCGCCTGTGTCAGGGCGATAATCTCTGCGTGGGCCGTGGGGTCTTTAAGCTGTTCTCGCTGATTATATGCCTTACCGATTATCTGGTTTTTATAGACAATAATCGCACCGATAGGAACATCGCCGTTTTCCTCGGCTATTTGGGCCTGCTGAATCGCAAGCTTCATAAAATTATTGTCTATATCATTACTCAATATCAATGGTTTATACTAATCTAACTGTCTGTGATTGACCTGCAGCATCGCTGCTTGTGCAAGTGAAGTGATTATACTTAATCGCATTACAAGATTCTAATTGTTTTTTGTACATGGTTATTTCATCGCAAAGCAAATTCTTCTCTGCCGACTCAATAAAATCAATTTGTTTTGATACGTGGCGTCAGTTTGAGCCCCCAACAGCTCCCAAACAAGGAAAACAAAGTAGTTTCTTCTCATCATTTTCTCATATTAAAAGCGTTATTATAGAGAATATAAACGGTACAAAATAAAGTACTGAAAGTCATAGACTGGGTATTTAAGCTCATTATCCTAATCTACAAGAGATTAGAAACGAGACTTGGCTGCGTAGCTAAGCATCATAAATGAGCGATTTTGATTAAAAAATCGCTATGTGAACTATTCAGTTGCAATTCCAATCTGGATGCGATAAAATCATATTGTAACTATATCAAGCTGCCAGGTCGAGTATGTGGAATGAGTCGTGAGTTAAAGCGATGGTAATGCGCGAAAAAAGACGAAACGAGACAGGAAGTGGGATGCTGGGTCGAATTGCGAAGACGCGCAAGAGCAGGCGGTTTTGGCTAATTCTTCTTATAGCAGTCATTGCAGTGGCCACAGTTATGTTCTCAGGGTGGATAAGATCACCCATCTCGGCTGATGCCGATAGGGCGGGCGGTACATTTGAAGTGCGTAGAGACGACCTCACCATCACAGTCACCGAGAGTGGTAGCACCAAAGCCAACCAGACGATAGATATCAGGTCCGAGGTTTATGGTGAGGCGACGATAATTAGCATTGTTCCCGAAGGTACTTACATTACGCAGGAAGATGTAGATGCCGGCAAACTGCTCGTGGAGCTGGATTCTTCGAGTTTGGTAGAAAGACTCAAAGAAGAAGAAAAGGGCCTTGCCAGTGACGAGGCAATGCTTACCGAGGCACAGGAGAATTATCACATTCAGCGAAACCAGAACGAAAGCGACATTACTGCGGCCGAACTGGCGGTTCAATTCGGCCTGCTCGACCTCGAGAGTTTCTTGGGCAAGGGCGCCTCGCAGAAACTCCTCGCCGAAGTGGCTAAAGACCCTAATGTGACGATTGAGACCGCAACGCTGGTGGAATTATTCGCCGACGCCAACAACCTGGGCGGGGAGGCCTTACAGACACAACAAAAATCTGAAAATGATATACTTCTTGCCCGGGGGCAGCTCGAAAAGGCCACGGATGTTTTCACGGGGACACAGAAACTTTACGATGCGAATTACGCTTCCACCCTGGATTTGAAGAGTGCCGAGCTTGATGTCCAGCGATATCAAGTCCAGAAAGATAGTGCCGAGGAATCTCTGAGATTGTACAAGCTCTACGGTCTTCCAAAACAAACAATGCAGTTACTGAGTGACTACAGAGAAGCCCAACATGAACTCCGCCGGACCCAGGCCCGTGCCCGGTCGAGAATGGCACAGGCCCAGGCCAGGCTGAGCAATGCAGAAGAAGATGTAGTTGAGTCAAGAGAAGACGTGCAAAGAAGGATAAAACAGGTTGCCGCCTGTACGATCCGGGCGCCGGCGACTGGCTTGGTCGTCTATGGTTCAAGCGGCGACTCCTACAGATACAGGGAGGCGGGACCTATTCAGGAAGGGGGCAAGGTTTATCAGCGTCAGAAGATTATATCACTTCCTAATACCGCAGAACTGATTGTTGAAGTCCGTGTCCATGAGGTCGATGTCGATAAAGTGCGCCCGGGTCAGAGCGCGACCATTACCGCTGAAGCCTTTCCCGATGAAACCTTGCACGGTAAAGTGCTTAGCGTTGCGCCGCTGCCTGACACGCAGCGTGGTTATCTCAGTCCCGACGTCAAGGTTTACATCACTAAGGTCAGCATAGAGGATTCACACAGTTCTCTCAGACCCGGGATGTCGGCAAAGGTTGAGATTCTGGTTGAGCAATTGAACGATGTTCTGATTGCGCCTGTCCAGGTTGTTGCAAATCGCTCCGGCAGGAAGATTTGTTACATCGCGACTGACCGCGGGCCGCAGGAACGTCAAGTACAAATCGGTGCGTTTAACAACACCTTCGTTGAGATAGTCAGCGGCGTGGAAGTCGGCGAAAACGTACTGTTGATTCCACCGCGAATGGTTTCGCCGGAACCGGATGCAAAACCTGAAGAAACAGTCACGGCCGTCGCAGAAGAAAAAATAGACAAAGCGCCGGAAAGCAAGGTTACCGACCAGAACGCGAAACCACTCTAACAAATAACCAAACATCAATAATCGATAATCACTCATAAATAATCATAAAGAAAAGGGCTGGCAGTTCCTCAAGCTGTCAACCCATTGGATAAAAGAGAAGTTATGTAGTTATCACCCTTAGCTACATATAGTTTTCCATACACAATCTACTCGACTGGTTCGGTCGGGGGAATCTCCTCAAACAAATGCACTGAGAGGACAATTAAGTCTTGTACGTCAACGATGCCGTCACCCCAGGGCATCGGGCCGATGTCACAGAGCGGCTCGTCAGTGCCCCAGTTGTCAACTATTATGCACATATCTTCAGCGTTAACTACTCCGTCGTCGTTGAGGTCAACAACCGGCTCTATGGACACTTGCCACAGGTCCACGTCACCGAATCCACCGGGACGTTCTGAGCTAAAATAGAGAGTAGATCCATCAAACGAGATTTTTGGCGTGGCATCAAAGCCACTTCGGTTGACAGTTGGCCCGAGATTGATCAGCGGTTCCCAGTCATCATCTTGCGTTTTCCGTCTCGTCATCCAGAGGTCTGCCATGCCGCCAAATCCGCCGGGACAGTTCGAGTTTAGAAACAGTGTCAAACCATCAGAAGAGATGTTGGGTGAAGCTTCGATTCCCGAAGTATTAACATTCGGCCCGAGATTCACCGGGGCACCCCAGGGATCTGAGACGGTTGACCTTGTAGTTACGTAGATATCCCAAAGTCCTTGCCCCCCTGGCCTGTAGTTCATATAGTCGGAAAAATAGAGGGACAGGCCGTCGGCAGAGATTTGCGGACACCATTCCGAGTATTTTGAGTTCACCGTTGGTCCAAGATTCACAGGGTCACTCCAGGGGGCGTCTTTCGTTTCCCGGGTTGTGACCCATAAGTCTTCAGAGCCAGATCCACCGGGTCGGGAGGACCCGAAGTAGAGCGACAGGCCGTCAGCCGAGATGCTCGGATGCTCGTCAGCACTTGAACTATTGACCACTGGCCCAAGGTTCTCCGGGACACCCCATGGATCGTCTTTCGTTTGCCTGGTCGTAATCCATAGGTCAGAACTACCGTACCCGCCGGGTCGAAGTGGCGCATAAGAATGGTCTGCAAAGTAGAGCTCCAAGCCATCGGCAGAGATGCTCGGTGTTTGCTCGCAAGACGCCGAGTTAACCGTTGGCCCAAGATTCGTGGGAGTAGCGAATGTGAAATCTGCATTCGCAACTCTCACAGCCAGGCTCAAAACCAATACCAATACGAGTGAAATTGTCTTTTTCATCTTACTTTCCTTTCAAAGTTTGTCCCCCGCACAAACAGGAGACGGTTAATATTTTCGCTCCACACAACATAAGCGTCTCTATTCATCGTTGTTCTATTATTGAGGGGCCGGCTTTCTGGGCTCTTTGTCCCTATTTTTATAAGAGGAGAAAAAGAGGAAACCTGACGCACCTCTTGAAGATTTTTCTGAAAATTGATAGAATGTACATAACACCATTTATTTTTGGAGGTTACAGAAAGTTGAGCAAGGATCTCAATTGTAAAACTCAGCAATTGGTTACTCTGGCCAAGCATGGTGATAGGTCTGCGCTGGACCAGTTATGCGCGGTTTATGGTGAACGGGTACGGCGAGTGATCCGGCTTCGCATGGGTAAGGAGCTTCGTTCCAAACTGGAATCTATGGATATGGTTCAAGATGTTCTCATGTTCGCCTTCAGGGATTTGGGAGACTTCACATATATAAGCGAGGGCGATTTCCTGCGATGGTTATGGAAGATAGCGGAAAACAGGATTCGTGACAATTTGGACAAATTGCACGCTGATAAACGCGACATTCGCAAAGAAACTCCGCTGAATGACCACATTTCCACATCGAGAGATGACCGCGCCAAAATTCTTGAGCCCGCTCGCAATACAACGCCGAGCATGATACTATCCAAAAGAGAAGAACTGGACAAACTCGAGAAGGCGATAGATAAATTGAAACCCGAGTACAGGGAAGTCATTGTATTGGCAAAGATCGATGGGCTCTCCTACAAAGAAATCGGGAACAGATTAGGCAAGAGTGCAGATGCTGCAGGGCACCTGCTCTTGCGGGCGATGGTGTCGCTGACCGATACTTTTTGGACGATTTAATGACAAACACAAGTAACGACGACCGAGAACGTGGAGTTGAAGATGCTATTTGGCAGTTCCTCGATGCACAACTGCGAGGTTCTGCTCGTGACGTAGAAGAACTCGTGAGGAAATACCCGGAGTTTGAGGATCGGATTAGACTGAAGATAAGAGAGTTCCAGAAAGTCGATTCCTTGTTCGATTTCCTTTCCCAGGCCGATGAGAGTGATTTTGAAGATATAAAGGCAGAACAGGATCTTGTCGGCCAAAAAATCGGTAGCTTTGAGATAACCAAGATGATAGGCCGGGGAGGCATGGGAGTCGTCTATCTGGCGCGTGACACCAAGCTCAAGCGTTCTGTTGCTCTCAAGAGTATACCTGCTAAACTGGCTGACGACTCGATTTCGCGGAATCGTTTCAGGCGCGAGGCTGAACTATTGGCGTCATTAAATCATCCGAATATAGCTGTCATCCACGAGATTATCGAAGAAGATAAGTCAGGATATTTGATTCTCGAATATGTTCCGGGCCAGACACTTGCAGAGCGTATAGCTCATGAGCCGCTTGAATTGAAAGAAGCATTATTCATCGGTCAACAGGTCGCCGACGCAATTTCGACCGCTCACGAAAAGGGAGTCGTACACCGTGACCTCAAGCCGGGTAATATCAAGATCACACCTGAAGGCAGGGTCAAAGTGTTGGACTTCGGCCTGGCCAAGCCTACCTTTAGTGAAGACAGAAAAAGTGATGTCACCGCCACTGAGCCTGGCCATATATTAGGAACGCCTGCATATATGAGTCCGGAACAGGCACGAGGAAAACCCATCGATCATCGCACAGACATCTGGTCATTTGGCTGTATCATGTACGAAATGTTGACAGGCCGGCTTCCGTTTCAGGGTGAGACTGCTACAGACACACTGGCAACAATAATCGAACGTCAGCCCGATTGGGAAGCTCTGCCTCAGGAAATCCCTGCAAACATACGTGCTCTGTTGCGTCGCTGTTTAGAGAAGAATCCGGACCGCCGGCTTGGGGACATGGCAGAGGTTTCAGTTGAAATCAATGAGACACTGAGTAAACCAGCAACTAAAACGCCAGTGAAGCTACGAAGGATAGCAATGATTATTAGTATAGTGGCTATTGGTATCATTCTTTTCGGTATTGCGTTGAAGGTTATTCCACAAAATGAAATTCGACCATCTACAAAAGAGATACGGCTTGTTGTCCTGCCATTCGAGAATATAGGTTCTGCCGATGATGAGTGGTTCGCTGATGGCATGACTGATGAAATAACTTCCCGTTTAGCAGGCATTCATGGCCTGGGTATAATCTCACGTCAAAGCGCAATGCAGTATAAGAACAAAGAAAAAAGTGCTCCGCAAATAGCCAAAGAGCTGAACGTCGATTATATTCTGGAAGGTACGATTCAGCGTGAGCGTCCATTAGATCCAAACAGTCGGGTTAGAATAAGAAGCCAGCTTATCGTAGCTTCTGATGATATACACCTCTGGGCACAGAATTATGATAATGATATGAGCGAAGTCTTCCGCCTGCAGTCGGAAGTTGCCGAGCAGGTGGCACAGGAACTGGACATCCTCTTGCTCGAACCGGAGCGGCGGGTACTGGCATCAAAGCCAACTGAAAATACTGAAGCATATGAATATTACCTGCGCGGCAACGATTATGAATCGCGTCTATATTCGAATAAAGATAACCTGATGATAGCTATTCAGATGTATGAAAAGGCGATTGATCTGGACGATAAATTTTCGCTGGCCCATGCAAAGCTCTCAATTGTATATTCCGGGATGTATCAATTCAATCATGACCGTAGCGAAGAACGACTTGCAATGGCATGGAAAGAGTCAAAAAAAGCTTTAGAACTCGATACTGAACTGCCCGAGGCACACTGGGCTCTCGGCACCTATTACTATTGGGGCCATTCGGAATATTCCCGTGCCTTGAAGGAATTAGAAACCGCGCTGAAAAGCCAGCCCAAAAACAGCCGATTCCTTGCCATGATCGGTTATGTTCATAGGCGACAGGGAAAATACGAACAGGCATTAAACAACATCAAAGGAGCTTTTGAACTTAATCCACTCGACTACAACCTGGCTGTTGAGCTTGGGAACATTCATCAGAGTGTGCGTAAGTATCCGGAAGCTGAGCGTTTTTATGAACGAGGCATCTTTCTGGCTCCTGACGAGGACGATTTACCATATGTCAATTGGGCTAACTTATATCTGGTTTGGAAAGGCAGTACTGAGGAAGCGCGAGCAGTCTTGGAACGTGCGTCGAAGTATTTCAAATTAGAAGAAGAGCCTCGCATCGTTAATCTTCTGTTTAGGCTTGATGTTTTAGACAGAAAGTATGAAGAAGCTTTGGCCTGGCTACCTCTCGAATCACCAACAACTGATGCCTTGAGTATATCAGATGCTCTTCGATACGCACAAATCTATGGGTATAGGAAAAAAATAGAGTTGGCGGAGAAATACTACAACTATGCTCGAAGCATACTGGAATCCAAAGTCAAGGAAGATCCGAATTATGCTTGGTTCCATAGTATGCTCGGAATTGCGTATGCCGGCCTGGGCCGTAAAGAAGAAGCCATCCAGGAAGGAATACAGGGCGTGAAGTTGCTTCAAGATACCAAGCGTAGCGAGAGAAACCTCAATGCAGCAAAGGATATGGCCCAGATATATGTGATGGTGGGCGCATATGATAAGGCTATCGACCAGCTTAAAGACCTGTTATCCATTCCCGGCCAATTATCGATTCCATTACTTAAAGTTGATCCGACCTGGAAACCCTTACAGAGTCACCCCCGCTTTATAGAGCTTCTAAAATCAGGAAATCCAAAAAAATAATCAGTCAAAAACGCTCACTGTTAAAAACAAAAATAAAATATTTCAAAATTTTTTATCTCCTTCCATAAAAAGGGTTTACGAGCCACAACCCAAAAAAAATACCCGATTTTTCGACTCAAAACTGTCCACCCGTCTAATGATAGAGTCAGTATTTTTCTGCCTCCGACGAGTTGTTTTA
>CAZIAN010000207.1:0-8134 GCA_964537355.1 uncultured Pirellulales bacterium
CGATAATGCGGATATTTGCCGACCAAGCGGCATTATGAGTATGTTGAATCGTACAACCGGTTATGGCAATCTCTCCGATGGAGCCTCCTGTAGCATCAATCAGCACGTTTGCAGTCGGCGAGGCCTTCTGGCCCATATTACCCTCGATATCACAATTTCCAACCTGCAGATTTCTGACTTCCCCGCCTTGCTGCACAATTCCTCCCCCTTCATTATAACTTATATGCGAATTGCCGACATTTATCTGATGCAGATTCACATGATCGAGATATATTCCAATTCCGCGGTTTTCATAAATATGGCAGTCGGAAATAATAACATTACGGTTACGCTCCGTAAGATGAATTCCGTGCAGCACCTTGCGAATCTGCAGCCGTGAAAATGTTGCTTCCATTGTACCTGTTGCCTCTACACCGCATGCCTGAGCTGCTGCACCGACAATCTCAAGTCCGCTCACGGACGGCATACGCTGGTTCTTCCAGACGTTTTCTTTTACAGTGCCTGGGTCTGCTGTCCCCTTATGTGTGCCAACCAGCTTCAAAGCCGGTCCCGGACCGGCCATAACAAGCCTCGCCGTACCCGACCCGACAATGGACACAGGTCCGATTCGGTCTAAATCAACAACAATGGTTTTGGTAAACCGGTATGTTCCTCTTGGAACATACACATCGCCCCGGCCTGAATCGACCGCACGCTGGAAGGCCTTGGTGTCGTCCGCTTCACCATCTCCAATGGCGCCGAAATCTCGCACAGTTAGATAAGCATGTGTGGTTTCGATCTGCTTGCCGATACTTGCTGTTCCAGCAAATGAAATTAATAACAAGACCAATGTTCCACCTGCCATGGCCAAAGAATTATTTCGTTTCATAAACCATCTCCTGTCTGAAAGTCTGTTTTTTTGCCGATAATAAAGACTGATTTTACGGGCGGCAAAGTCAATCTTATCTTACTAATGTTATAACCGGCTTCCTTTTCATGGGAATGTTCGAGTCTGATAATTTTACCTGTATGCGGATTCCAGGCCTCCGGCTCAATAAGCCCTCTAAGTTTTATATGAGTATCAATTTGATTTTCGCTGATATTGGCAAATAAATAAACATCAGTATCATCTACTATTTTATGGATATATCGCAACACCTTATTGTTTTCACACTCTACATCATAAACATCAACGGCGGCTTCCAGCGCCTTTCGCAAAGCTGCTGCATTCAGGCTGTTAAGGCGAATTGCCATACCTCCGTTCGTGTTCTTTTTGATATCTAACTCATTTGAAGAGTTTTGATCTGTATTCGACCCGAACATAGCTTTTATAGTACGAACCACATCTCCGTCATGCCCGAATTCAGCCGATTTATATGGCAATTGACCGGTAGCAATTACTTTACCACCGCGATTGTAAAATTCTTCTATTTTCTTCAGATTTGTCCATTGGATGGTTTTATGTCCGGGAAGGACAAAGACCTTAAACCGTTCAGCATGTATTTTGTTTTGCAGAAGAAGCTCATTTCCTTCTATTATGCAATTGTCATTTAACACCTCAGGGTGGATAAATGTGTAGTCTCGACCCGCTCCTGCAATCAGCAGCTCGCCTACGTCCAAATAATCAGCTTCCGGTATGGTTACGCCGCCTTGGTAAAATCCAAGAGGTCCATCCAGACGATGGCTGCTCTGAAGAGTAGCGATAGGATAGAGTACTGCGATATCAGATACATGTCGCCCATCGTTCTGCAGCATCACGTTGAGTCTGGCAATGTAAGTATTGAATTCCGGCAGCCCCTCGGCATAAATCGGACTGCGGTATGACAGCTCCGGCTTAAATACGACGTGCTTATCATCATACCAAACCGCATGAGGAATTAGCATGTTGATACCTTTGGTATATTGTTCCATGGCAACTGCATACATATCAGCCCAGCTCAAATTGCCCATAGCTCCATAAGTTTCGCTCATCACAAGCGTCTTGTCCCAGTTGTACGCCGAGGAGCTGATGATTTTATATGTCCGTTCCGCAGGACGGTTTCCGCCTATTTTATCCACTCCGGGAATCGCCTGATATTTAAAGCACTTCATCAGGTCACCTGAAACGCTGACGGGATTGATTACTTCCTCCTGGTCCTGGTGCCCAGTCGTTTCGATATCATGTTTATCGCACCAGTCCTGTATCCTCTTCGGAAAACCCAAAGCGTAAAGTTCTGTTCGAAAGCCGAAAAGGTAATTCCTTGCGGCCTGGGTTTCGGGCCCGATGTCGTACCATAAGGCCGGATAATAGGCTCTGGGATTAAAGCCATACTTTGCTTCGAATTTATCATTGAATTTGTCGGTCCAGGTCCGTCCCTCGGCGCGGTATAAAGTAGGTTCGTCATAAAAAGTCGAATCGATGGTTGTCCCGAAATATTCCTTGAATCGGTCATAATAAGCCTGATGAGTTATTTCTATGAACTTGTCCACTGCCTCAGGGTCAAGATAATCACAACTGGGATAACCGTCTTTGACACAGATGAAAAACATTATATTCCAATTGCCTGAAGGAACACTCCAACGAAGCACACCTTGGTTTATCTTCCCTGTTATATCCACCCTTTCTTTGGTAACCGTTTCCATGGCTACGATACTCATAATGTTCCCCGTGGGGACGGCTCTTTCGTATGCTGTTGGGCCCGTTACAGCTTCCTCGTGCTTATCAAGTCGCTTGATTGTTAATTCGGGAAACTTTTCATTGAACAGGCTGATATCACGAGAGTTCCTCGCACCTGCCGAGCCGCTGGGAAAACCATATTCATCATAGAGTGACATAGTCATGCCCAGTTCGCGGGCTTTTTCCAAAGCTGCGCCGTAAACAGCAAAGTATTCTTCTGTCAGATAATCCGGAGCAAAATTTTTGCCGAAGGGAAGTATCCCGAATCCTCCGTACTTGCTAAGCTCTTTCGATTTCTGCATCTGTTCACGAATGACATCGACAGTTACTTCGGTATTGTTCCAGAACCACAGAGGTCTGGGAAGGAATTTCACAGGAGGGTCGGCAAAGTCACTTTGCATATCTGCGTATGATACGAAACATAGCGATTGAAGAATGCAAAAGAAAATACCAATAAAACTGTAAGTGTTCTTCGACGATTTAGATAATTTAAATTCAATCATCTCATTTAATTCAAGACAAAACAGTCGGCACTCGTTCTTAAAAAGCAGATACCTGTATATTTCCTACGATTTGCGTTTTTACATTGTAGGTATATCCATTGCCTCAGCGATACCTTTCATGTAACCAATCGCAAAGACTTTACCCTGCATTGCATAACCGGGATTTTGATTGCTCTCAGCAGCCAGAGTGGGTGCGTGGTCAGGACGTATCGGGCCGTCAAAACCGACTTCGTGATAAAGTTTGAGCATTTGGGCCATATCAGTCGGCCCGTTATCGTGAAACGTCTCATGAAATCGCTCGCCTGTACCTTTAACATCGCGCAGGTGGACAAAAAATATCTTACCTTGTCCACCGAACTCCCTTACCAAAGCCCGGATGTCTCCACCCATTAGCTTGAAGTTGGCCTGGCAGAAGGTAATGCCGTTTACCGGGCTTGACACGATTTGAAGAACTCTCCGGAAGGCGCTGCCACTGGTCAGGATGCGTCCGATACCGCGAAGCGGTGAAATGGGAGGGTCATCCGGATGCAAAGCCATTTTCACGCCAGCCTTCTCCGCAACGGGGATAATAATTTTAAGAAAGTAGGTAATGTTGTCCCAGATTTTATCCTCACTTATCCTGCCCCACTTGGTGAGTCCCTGTTTTTTTGCTATTTCATTATCGAATTCACTTGAAAGGGCGCCGCCTCGTTCGGCAATATCAGTCCTGGTTCGATACCACCCGATTCCAGCCATAAAATTGTAGCAGCACATCGGTATTCCCACTTTCCCAAGGGCTTCTATTGCGGCACAGTAGTTTTCAATCTCCTCATCACGGCCGGGCAGCCCTAACTTGATTTTTTCTGCTGCAACAGGATGACTCTCAACACCGGCGATTGTCAGCCCCGACTCCTCGTAAGCAGCTTTTAGTTTAGCAAGCGCCTCAACGTATTGGTTCCGTGGGATCCTTCTTAATGCTCGATTAGCAGAAACGATTGCGTGATTAACACCTATCTGACGAGCCAGTATGCATCTTTCTTTGTCTCGAATATCAAGCATTAATGCAAGCTTAATTCCCCGTCCTCTTTTTCCGGATACGGCGGAGGAGCTGATGCCTTGCGCTTTCTGAGAAATAGATGACAAGACGGCCGGACCACCAAGAACGCCTGCCAAAACGGCCTTTCCAAAAGAACGTCGGTTTGGTTTTATTGATCTTTGTTCAGATTCTCTCGGCCTCTTGTTTGTTGCCATGTCTATGTTCCTTTTCTAAAGCTTACAGTACTTGTGTCGTCGAAGTTGGTTTTTAAGCTCTTAGCTCCACAACCGGTCATTAGAGCCTCTTCTGTTCCACTCATCGGTGGGCCCGAAAAGCTCCTTATTTCGATCGAGGTGTTCCTTCACTACATCCATATTCAGTTCTATACCCAGACCCGGACCTTCCGGTACACGGGCGAAACCATCCGGGTGAAGCGGTTTCTCAACACCTGTCACCATATCTTCCCACCAGTCAACCTCAACCGAATGGTGCTCCAGGGCAACGAAGTTTTCTGTGGCTGCTGCGCAGTGAACGTTGGACATGAAGGATACCGGTGTGCCTGCGAAGTGCATGGCCATAGCAATACCGTACTGTTCTGCGTAGTCGCCGATTTTCTTGGTCTCCATAATGCCGCCGGCAGTAGCTAAATCGGGATGAACCATATCGACTGCATGCCCATCGATAAGCGGCTTGAAGCTTTCCAGCAGGTAAATGTCTTCTCCTGTCAGCAGCGGCACATCGATAGCATTCTTGATTTCTCTCAGCATATCCGTATATTCCCAGGGGACCATATCTTCCAGCCAGGCCAATTGGTAGGGCTGCAGCGCTTTGCCCAGTTTGATACAGCTATTGACACTTATATGACCGAAGTGGTCCGAAGCGATCGGGATTTTCCAGCCAACAACTTCACGAGCCTCGGCAAAACGCTCAGCCATCAGAGCTGCGCCTTTATCAGATAATTGGATGCTTGTAAAAGGATGTTTACCATTCCAATCAGGATCTTTCGTTGGATAGCTCAGCGCTCCGGGTACTTTGCGGATGCTCCTGATGCCGCAATCCATTTTCAAAAAGGTAAATCCCTGATCGATTCTTGTCTTTAGGCCGCTTGCTCTGCCGTCGGGCGTATCAGCATAAAGGCGAACACGGTCTCGGTATCGGCCTCCGAGCATCTGATAGACAGGAACGCCATACGCCTTGCCTGCAAGATCCCACAAAGCCATTTCTACACCTGAGACACCACCTCCCTGGCGGCCGTGATGTCCGAATTGCTTGATTCGTTTGAATATCCGTTCCACGTTGCACGGATTCTGGCCCAGAATTCTGCTCTTGAGCATCAGGGCATAGCGTTCGCTGGCGCCGTCACGGACTTCTCCGTAACCGCAGATGTCCTGATTGGTGTCGATACGAATCAGAGGGCAGCGGAATGGCGCTCTTGTCACCACCGCTACTCGCAAATCTGTAATTTTCAGTTGAGAGGGGCTGGAGCTCCGCTTTACATTCTGTGTGGCATAGGCTATCTGCTCTTCGATAGGAGCCCCGATTATGTTCGCCATACTCAAACCGGCAAAACCCGCACCAGTTCCTTTAAGCAAAGAACGCCTTGAAAGCCCACTCTGTCTGCCTGCCTTCTCGTTTTTCATAATTCATCTCCGATTCGTACACTATTTATTATCCGTTGAGGTGTACACAAATGGCAACCTTACAACTACCAGTTCCGTTTTTCCGGATTCAATATTCCTTCAATCACGTCCTTCGGTACAGGCAGTTCATTAATGTTTTCTTTCAGCCAACCGCGAAAATCTTTTTGTATTTCCGGCGACCATCTGCCGTCGATTTGCCCGGGAGTGTACTTACCTTCTCGCAGCCGCTTATGCCCGAACATGTCCCGCAGCATTATACCTTCTGATTCGACTACAACCTTCTCAGCTAAATGTGCGGGGATGAATACGATGCCTTCGCGTTTGGCCAAAACCACGTCGCCGGGACAAGCCAAAGCTTTGCCAACCTTTATCGGAACATTGATTGCCGTCAACATCACTTCGCGAAGGAAGCTCGGATCGGCGCCCTTATGCCATGCGTTGAATCCTTCTATAGCTTCAATGCCTTCCAAATCACGAACACCTCCATCAAAGATGACTCCGTTTCCGGAGTTGGCATAGATGGCATTAGCCAGATTGTCGCCTATCAGGGTCCCGTCGAGAACCTTACCGAAGCAGTCTGCAACATACACATCCCCCTTCTTCAGCATGTCAATTGGCCATGAATTGGAATTTCCGATCCGGCCTTCGGCATGTCCCTGACGCATGATATCTCGATTGTAGTCCGGGTGGGAGGGCATGTACTGGGCGGTTAGAACCCGCCCGACAATTGCTTTGTCGGGATATATAATTTGCCAGCCGGCTGCATTCTCATAGCAGTTGCGGTAGCCGGCGCCTCTGACAATACCCCAGGCCATTGTAATCGAGACGTTCTTCATTCTCTCCAGAATGCTGTCGGAAACATAAGCACGACCGTCATCCATTCGCGGACCCCTCCAGAGCGGTGTACAGCTCATCGCACGTTGCCGGCTTGAGATTACGGGCGGTTCAATCCCCTGGTCATCTGCCTTTATGCGGATGTTACGCCAGCGTACTTCATAGGTGGGGGCATTATTGCTTACTTGGTGGACTTGCAGACCAATTACGCCTCGGCTTGTCATTCCGTCTCTCAAATCTACGCAGGGGATTTCATTAATCCATGTCCTGATTCTGTCCCCCTTGCATTCTATACGGAACTTGTTCCACTGCCCGTCTTTGAACGCCTTGCTGGCGACCGGGTCGGAATTTGTGCTCGCGAGCATAAAAGCACGGCGGGCCTCATCATAAATGCTGCCGGAGGCTCCTCCTCCTTCCAATGCAATTTCCACCTGATAACCATAGACACGATCCGCTGGTATTTTCCGGCTGCTGGGTTTTCCATCACGTCCTGTTAATACGAATGCCATCTCTTTTTTGGCAATCTTGCTGCGTATCTGCACACCAGAATTAAGACGGGGGTCCAGCAGAACTTCAAACTCTAATATGAAATCACCATATTCCCGATCCGTGCAGAGAAATGAGTTGGGACTGCCTTTGACAGTAGAGCCGACAATAGCGTTGTTCTCGATACGATATTTGGCGAAACCGCTATGGACGGACCATCCGTTTAAGCTCTTGCCGTCGAACAGAGACACCCATTCGTCCTTCTCCTTTCCATTTGCGGCCGAAAAGCCGGCAAAAACAACTAATAAGAAAATGATGCTATAAAATTTTCTGTGGTTCATAATATGCTCCTTTCGTTAATGAATGTAATAACTTGTGAATATACAACCTAAAACGGAAAAAAACCTATCGAAGAACGCAATCAAACTGAAAGTACCGGACAAATCACCCTTAATAGAAACACTGAAAATATCGTTTTGAATGGGCCCGGTAGGATTCGAACCTACGACCAATGGATTATGAGTCCACTGCTCTAACCGCTGAGCTACGGGCCCTTAAGTTTGGGGTAATATATTAGATTATTTTAATCGCTGCAATATATTTTTACCGTTTAGCCGCGTTTCTTAGCGGTATTTATTTTTTAGCCGAAAGGTCCGCGCATACCAGTTCTTCGTCATTCCTGATATATATGTGCTTGTAAGCAAAGGCAGGATGTGACCAGCAGACCCCTTTTCCATCGCGTTTAAGCTGTCCTGTTGTGGGCTCGATTAGTTTGGTTCTGCTGATTTCATGGAATCCTTTCGGTGAAAGTTTGCTGATAATCAATTCACCTCGTTCATTGAACATCCATATATTGTCTTCGTGTCGTATCATGTGAATATTGGACCACCGGTCTTTAGGTACGGCATCGAGACTTTCCCAGATGCGGTCGCCGGTCTTTAAATCCAGACATCGCAGCTCGCCGTAACTGTCCACACCGTAAATATAATCGCCCTGGAGAACGGGAGTCGATATACAGCAA
>CAZIAN010000208.1:0-2540 GCA_964537355.1 uncultured Pirellulales bacterium
AAAATCCGGACCTGCAAGCTTGTTTCTCCAATGCTTAGCCTTTTTCGGGCAACAGTTAATATATGGAACCTCAGCGGGAATCGTCTCCAGAGATGTTTCGAATATTTTTGGAAGGTCCATAAGGGAGATATGATGATCAAACTTAACGACCGGCTTGTTATCTAATGATGCTTCGACTAACTCGTCAACCCCTGGAAAGCCATGTAAGAGTTTATACAATGGTTTCCTTACTTCGAGTATCACCGTTCCACCTCTGGCTTTGACCATGGGTAAATATCGCACAAAATGCAAAGTGTCTCCAAGTCCCTGTTCGTAATGAACAAGAAGCCTCTTGCCGCTAAAGCACGAACCGTCCCATCGATGTATCTCATAGCAGTGAGGATAGGTAGCAATACTCAACTTGGGACTTCGCCGCCATTCGTACTCTTTCCAGCCCTCGATAAGCCTTCCGGTTCGCAGGAGCACAAGCGACAGATTCCAGTGCGCCTCGGCAAAGTCCGGATTGAGTTGTAGTGCCCGTCTGTAATTTTCAATAGCTTCAAGATTTTCAATGATCTCAACATGTCCCCCCTGGGCATTTAGGACGACCCCCAAATGGTTGTATGCTTCGGCGTAATCAGGTTTGAGACGTACTGCTTGTCTGTAATTTTCAATCGCTTCAGTGCATCGAGTCTCGTCGCGAAGACTATTGGCTAAATTGTAGTATGCTTCGGCAAAGTCCGGTTCAAGTTGTATTGCCTGCTCGAAGCATGAGATAGCCTTGGCAAATTGCTTCTGTTCTTTCAGGGCGATTCCCAGGTTGTTGTAAACCTCAGCATAATTCGGGTCGAGCCGCAGTGCCTGTTTGTAATTGTCGATAGCCTCGGTCGGGTGCCCCTGGGTGTATAGAACGACTCCTAAATGATTATATGCCTCAACAAAATCCGGTTTGAATTGTATCGCCTTCTTGTAATATTTAATTGCTTCGGCGTACTGCTGTTGTTTTTCCAGCGAGAAGCCCATTGTGTTATATGCCTCAGCGTAATCGGGCTTGATTGATATCGCTTGTTTGCACTTTTCGACCGCAGCGGCATAATGACTTTGCGATTGCAGTGCGACTGCCATATTATGATATGCTTCGGTATAATCAGGTTTGACAGAGACTGCCTGTTGATAAGCGGCAAATGCTTCTTCATATTTTCCAAGGACTTCTAAAACAAGCCCAAGAGTATTGTGGAATTGTGGTATTTGAGGATTATTTGCAATGGCTTTGCTGATTAGCTCAACGGCAGCATCGTGATTTCCTTTCTGATGAGCTATCACACCCAATGAATGCAGTGCAACAGGATTATTAGGATTGCTTTGCAGTATCAACCGATACGTCTGTTCCGCCTGCCGAAGATGTCCATCCTGGTGGTGTTGTGCTGCATTTTTAATCGTTTCAGTGACGGCTGGCATCTGTGCATAGCCTTCCTCTTTTTTATATTTAGAAAAAAAACGATACGATTGTGCTTGTCTCAATCGATTTCGGTTATCTTGTTAAGCATCATTTGAACAGGCGCTAAGTTACAGTTTCCAATAGTTTTAGTGGTTTCGGGATTTATCTATATCAACATATTTATAGATCCATCAGTAGTAAGCGCCTCCTGTAATTCCGAGGTGTTTTGGTAACTATTATTGTTTCTTAACCATTCGTTAATCTCGCTGGCATCGAGGTTGTTTCTCCCCATATATGAGTCTGTTGAATCTTGTTGCTGGGCCCAACCGTTTTGCAGTCCTCCTGAAGCGGAGTCCCGAAGAGCCCCTTGATCCGGTTGTTCTCCCTGGGAGAGCACTACATCAAGCCGTTTTATCTGAATGCCCGAATCATGGAGACCTCGGATTATCTGCGGTATCGCTTGCTCTATCTCTATTCTAGTTTGTGTTTTGCTGACTTCCAGCAGTCCTGTTATCTGGTTGTCCTGCTCCTGGAATTTTATTAAAACCTTCCCAAGTTCCGGTGGATTAAGTTGAATCGTAATCTGCTGATTCTGTCCTTCTTGTGAAAAAGAGCTGCGTACAGATTCCTGAATCTGTTGACCAACACTTGTAGATATACTGCCGGGTGAAGTTTGGCTCGGAAGTTCAATGTTTTTTGCACCCTCTGCCGAGTTGGGTATTAGTTCTGTTGCAGGATTTTCTGGGTTATTTTGATTGATTATTTGTTGGAGTTCTGAATTAGAGTTATTATTGGAGGCCGCATTGTTGTTGTTTTTTGTTTGGCCTGTGGATACCTGAACACCAGAGATATTTAACTCTTGAACAGCAGAGTTATCCGGGAGCTTGCTCCCGGCTTGTGAGGATTCTTTACTTTTTCCATCTGATGATTCTGAGAGTATTTCGGAGTTAGTTGTTTTATTGCCAGATGGTGTGTTGTTGGTCGTGGTAGATTTTTCAGGACCAATCCCAATAGCCTGAGACTTCGGCTCGATGTTTTTGTTCTGAACCTGTGAAAAGTTTGGTTTCATTTCCGGTGTTTTTTCTTTGGTGTGGATGGCAGACTTATCTGTCAAAGTTGTATC
>CAZIAN010000208.1:2640-8122 GCA_964537355.1 uncultured Pirellulales bacterium
TTTCCGGTGTTTTTTCTTTGGTGTGGATGGCAGACTTATCTGTCAAAGTTGTATCTTCTTTTGTCTTTTTGTCGCCATCTTCAACAAGGGTATCGAGCCCAGGCTTATTGCCGCTCAAGTCAGAGTTTTTTGTGCTGTTGGCGACAACTGAGGCGTCCAGAGGATGCGTTTTTTCATTAATTTCGGTTGTTTTGTGATTGGGGCCAGCAAAAACATCGGGCAAAAATTCTTTGATGCTTTCCTTATTGGTTATGGCTTTTGAGGTTAGGACTGTACCATTTGATACTGATATCTTATCAGTCTTTTTGCCTTCTCCAGGCTGCGTATCGGCAGTAGATGTACCCTCAGGCATATCAGTCAAAACAGTTTGGAAGGTAGGTTGTTCATTGGGAGTGTTTGGCAAAAAACTTTTAAGGCCAGTTTGACTCTTTTCAGTGTTTACGAGTAGTTTAGTTTCGGCTTTTTTGGTTGCTTGTCCTGTAACAGGAGAGGATTTGCCATCTTTCAGATTAGCTATAAGCTGGGCAAGTTGGTGCCCGGTTTTCGGCTCTGTTTTTGTGGAGTTCTCTTTGACGAGAAGCCCAAAAGTAAGAGGGATTTCCATAGTCGAAAAGGATGGGGCAGAATTTTCTTTTGAAGGTATTGCAGAAGCCGGCTCATCTTTGTCGGGCTTTTTGTTATTCAGATTTTGCTGGGGAGAATCAGCCTTTACTGTTTTACGTAATGTTTGGTTAAAGTCTTCCTTGGGTTTATTTATAGGCTTATTTTGGTCGATGGCCCGTGTATTATCGGCCGTTGATGATTCAGCAGTGTTAGAATACGGTTGGATATTCTCTACCGACGGGGAAAAATTCGTGCCATTTGTAACAGTATTAGGTTTATTTGCAGGCGGGGGTGCGACTGCTGTCCCAGTAAACATCATATTATCGATTGTCATCAAGTCCATATTCATACGCAATAACCTATTAAGACAACATAATATTAGCAACTTTCGTGCCAGTATTTTGTATGATAACTGTGTATAGCTTTAAGGCTATATTGGAAATATACTTATGAATAGTAAGCAGGAGATAAACATTCGATAATACCTTGTCATTAGCGGCATTCACGGAGAAATATTCTGGGTGTAGGAGAGAATTTCCGGCTTATTTAAAGGATTTGCTTAAAGGGTTTGGAAGTATTATGGGTATGTAAAAAAAGCAGGTCATTGTATAAAAACCTGACGTTGCTACTGGCATCCAAATAAGTGGTTATTTGGAATTTTAGCGGTTTTTTATGCAGAATAAGGGTAAATATGCTGAAAATGCCCTGCTTTCATCGTTTGGCACGATTCTTGCACACATTTCGTAAGAGACAAGGTTTGTAAATAAATGTTGGGAAACTCCAGATGTCGAAAACTGACAGCATAATGGCTCTTATCGAGGCCGGCATAAAGGCTGAAGGCTTGCGCCAGAAAACTATCGCTCATAATGTTGCCAATCTTGAAACTTTGGGATATCGCAGGCTTGATGTAAAGTTTGAAGAAGTACTTGCCAAATCCCTGGAGTCATCCGGTTCCGTTGACCTTAATGAGATTGAGCCGCAGGCTTATCAGCCCAAAAAGACGCCTATAAAGTCAAACGGCAATGATGTTACTTTGGAAAATGAAGTGGGCGCAATGATTAAAAATAGTCTCCGCTATAAAACATATATTCAGTTGCTGAAAAAGAGATATCAACAGATTGAATTGGCAATGAATGTAGGGCGGTAGGAAAGTAATTCATTATTGCTGGACGAGTTTCGTGTGTAGTCGCATAAAGCTTGGGAATAATTGTAAAAGGAACAGAGAAAATGAATGTTGACAATTTTTTCGGCCCTCTCGATATAGCGATTTCGGGTTTGAAGGCACAGAGCAAACAGATGGAAGTGATTTCGTCGAATGTTGCCAATGCCCGCACAAGCGACGCCGGTAAAGGTGAGCCTTATCGCAGACTTGAAGCTACGTTCAAATCAGATGGCGATTTAGGTGGTGTTGAACTGGATAAAATACTTCCGGATATGGGTGATTTTCTCAGGGTGTACGACCCCGGCAATCCTCAGGCGGATGGCGATGGATATGTAGCTATGCCCAATATAAATTTGCCTGCTGAGATGATAAATCTGAATATTGCAACGAGAGTGTATCAAGCCAATGTGGCGGTTTTGAAGCGTTACCAGCGAATGGTGGAAAATACACTCGAATTACTACGATAAAATAGGGAATAAGCAATGGTTAACATGAATGCAAATGTAAGTGGGATCTCAAATCCAATGAAAGGGATTTTGGAGCACCGCTCGATTCAGCCCAAAATTAATCCTAATTCATCCGGTATGCCGAAAGTAGGAGGTCCCGAAGACCAGAAGGCGGATTTTGCTAATGTTGTGAAGAACTACATATCCAATGTTGATAGCCTTCAGCAGTCCTCAAATATGTCTATAAAGGATTTGTTATCAGGTAAAAATGAGGATATCACCTCGGTAGTATCAGAGGTGGCTAAGGCTGATATCAGTTTCAAGCTTCTTGTTGGCGTTAGAAATAAGCTGATTGAAGCGTACAAGCAAACTATGAATATGCCGTTGTAATTGATTATTAATTATTTTTTTCAATCATCGGTAGTCAATTGATAAAGAGGCTTAATGAACTTTTTCCAAAAGATAATTGTAGTTTGGCAAAAGATAGGTCTCGTTCAACGGGCCTTGCTTATTGGACTCCTTCTCACATTTATTGCTGCTGGTGCCCTGCTTACTTATTGGGCTCGCAGGCCTGATATGAGAATGCTGTACCAGGAAATTGCGCCTGAAGAAGCATCTAAGATTACCGAGAAAATTAGTGAAAAGGGCATTACGTACGAATTGAGAAGCGGTGGGACGAGTATCTATGTGCCGAAAGAACAGGTATATCAGCTTCGTTTGGATATGGCAAAAGAGGGCCTTCCTGTAGGTGAGCAGGGGGGGTACAAGATATTTGATAATGAAAAAATCGGGATAAGTCCATTTGTCCAAAGCGTAAACCTCAAGCGAGCATTACAGGAGGAACTTGCCAAGAGTATCCAGATGATAGATGGAGTTGTTCACGCGCGTATTCATATAGTAAGTCCTGAACAAACGCTTTTTACTTCTGATGCCGGCAAAACCACGGCTTCTGTAGTTCTTCGGCTAAGGCCGGGTTATAAATTAAGCAGTTTGAATATTGCAGCTATTACCCATTTGGTTTCCGGCAGTGTTGAAGGGCTTACCTCGGAAAATGTTACCGTGATAGACAGCAAGGGGAATCTTCTTTCAAGTGAGTCAGATTCGACTATTGCCAGTGGGGCAGGCACTGTTCAGGACTATAGGGAAAGGGTAGAGGAGAACTTATCGAAAAAGGTAGAGGATATGCTTACTGCTGTTTTAGGTCCCGGCCGGGCAACAGTAAGGGTCAGTGCCATTATTGATATGAACAGTGTTAGCACCGTTACGGAAAAGCTTGATCCAAAAGGAGTTGTTATTAAAGAAGAGATTACGAGTGGTTCTGAAACCGGGGCTTCCACACCATCAGCCACAGGTAAGCCTGCTGTTTCTGGCAGTGTGACGAAAGATGAGGTAATTAAGACCGACTATGAGGTCGGCAAAACGGTAAAGCGGGAAGATGTTTATCCGGGCCAAATAAAATCTCTGAAGGTAGCAGCATTTGTTGACTTGTCGGTAGCAGACGCTAATGATACAGGCTCGGGAAGTAGCGCCGCAAAGATAATGCAGGAAACTGATGTCGTAGCAATTATCCAAAATGCTCTTGGACTGGAAGATGAGACTGCGATCAAAGTAGTTGATGTTAAGTTCAATCGTCCGTTTGAATTACTGGCTGAGGAAAAGCTGTCCAGTTGGCCTCGTTATATAGCAATTGCGCGCCAGGCTTCCTTAGGCATTATGGCAATTTGCGCGCTGCTTGTTCTTCGTATGTTCCGTGGAGCAAAGAGTAAGGTGCCATCAGCACCCAAAGCGGGAGAATTGCCTGAAGCCGAAGGGGCCGCTGGACTTCTATCTGGAGGAGAAGGAATTCCAGAACCATTAGTTGTACGCAGGCAGATAGCCAGTGCTTTGGAACAAGATCCTGAGCGAGTGAAGCAATTGTTTGCCAGTTGGCTCGAAGAAAAGGAGGGCTAAAGTGAGCAAGGCGTGAATTGTTATGTTTATAGCGAAACAATAAGCAATAGGATATACAGGGCACTAATATCAAATGCCAAATAACGAATATCAAATTTCAAATAGAAAATTTCTTCGGAGAAGAAAAAAGGCGAATATCCGTCCATTACAGACTTCTAATGAGCGGCCAGGAAACATGAAAAATGTGTTGACGGGTAAGCAAAAAGCGGCAATGTTGTTGATGAGTCTTGATTCAACAACTGCTGCTGATCTGCTCAAGGGCGTTGACGCCGAGGCGGTCCAGGAATTGGCAGTGGAATTAGCGCATTTGGATGCCACTGGTTTCAACAATAACCGGCGGGATTTGGGAGTTGCTCGACAATCCTGTCAGTCGCTACAGCCCAGTCATGACTTTCGTATTAATGGTTTCCTGAAAGAAGTATTGAAGAGTAGCGTTGGTGATGAGAAGACAGAGCACATCCAGACTGGGATACAGGAACTGCTGTATAAAAACGATCCTTTCAAATCTATTTGCTCCGCTGAGCCTAAAACGGTAGCGGTAATTCTGGAGAATGAGCATCCACAAACTGCTGCTGTAGTTTTATCAGAGATGCCTTCAGAGAAAAAAACAGAAGTGCTCAGCTTTTTGGACTGGGGTATCCGAGTTAGTATTGTCAACAGAATGAGCGATTGTGGGGCTATGAGCGCCAAGGCAAAGAGTCGAATTGCAGAAGTTGTTTGCAAACGTCTTGAGGCTGTTACTAACGGTAAGACAAATGGACCTTTGTCAGCACAATCTAAGCCATCCATTAGAAAAATGGCTATTATTTTGCGAAATATGGGTAAAGAGATTAGAGATGGTCTGCTTAGTATTATACGGGGCAAAGACAAACATGTCGGTGAAATGGTAGCAGACTTGATGATATTTTGGGAGGATATCTCGCAAATTTCCGACCGTTCACTGCAGATGGCTTTGAGAAGAATTGATATCAAGAAATTGGCTTTGGCATTGGTAAGAGCCGACAATCAGCTTGTTCAGAAAATAAAATCTAATATTTCCGAAACTATGACTGCTGTGTTGAATGAACAGATGTTACTTATGTCAGCATATGGGCAGGATGATATTGAACAGGCCAGAGAGGATGTTGTGGATATCTTGCGGGAAATGAATGAGAAAAGTGAACTTACATTTATAGAAGAATGGTGCGATATCTAATGTAGTTAAAGTCTGTATTGAAGAGAATAGAAAAGGTAATAATGAACTTTTAATGGAAATAATCAAGAATGAATTTAATGTTTCAAACTCAAAGAGGGATTAAATAAGCTATGTTGACGGGCAAAC
>CAZIAN010000209.1:0-8113 GCA_964537355.1 uncultured Pirellulales bacterium
TTCGGGTCCCATTTCAATTTTCGCCCAAGCCGCATCGCTATATTACCCAGGTGACAAACGCTGGCCGAGCGATGCCCGATCTCCGCTGTGCAGATTGTGTCCTTGCGGCTCTTAATGCAATCGAGGAAATTCTGCTTGTGGTCGTTGCTCTCGTACAGGTGAATCTCATCCGGCCCGATTACGCTCGTCAAAAGCGACTTCGGCTCGGCGTCTATCTTACCGCGAGTTACATCGACCCAGCCTTCGGTCCCTTCGAAACGTGTATGCCCGCTGCCGCTTTTTAGAAACAGTTTTACGCCGTTGGCATACGTGTACTCGATATTTTCATTTTGAGCGGTAGTGAACAATCCCGTTTTCGGAAAATCACCGCTGCCGACAATCTCGACCGGACCGGTATCGTCGGCCGCGTTGCCCCACTGCGCAATATCGAGATAATGAGCGCCCCAGTTGGTCATCTGGCCGCCGGAATAATCTAAAATAAAACGGAACTGATAGTGACATCGCTGTGTCGTATAAGGCTCCCACGGCGCAGGGCCCAGCCACATATCATAATCGAATCCATCCGGTATCGGCTCAGCCTCCCATGTCGGCGGGCAGGTTCGGTTGTTGCCGTAAATCCCGACCCTCATAGTGTGCAGCTTGCCGATCCGGCCGTTACGCACCAGCTCACATGCAAATCGAAACTCATTGCCCGAACGCTGCTGAGAGCCCGTCTGAAAAATGCGCCTGTACCGCTTGACCTCATCAGCAAGGACTCGCCCTTCGCCTATGGTCAAAGTCATCGGCTTTTCACAATATACGTCCTTACCACTGCGTACCGCCGCAATTGAAATCGGCACATGCCAGTGGTCTGGTGCTGCGACTGATACAGCGTCGATATCATCACGGGCCAATACTTCACGAAAGTCTGTATAAGCGGAGTTTGCATTAAGACCCGCTATCTGAAGTGCATTTTCCAGGTGTCCGGCATCAACATCACAAACCGCCACCACCTCGCAGCTCGACTTGCCTTTGAATCCCTTCATATTGCCGGTGCCCTGGCCGCCTACACCGATGCAGCCCACCGTGATGCGGTTGCTCGGCGCGCCTGATCCGAACACCGAAGAAGGAACAATTGCCGGCCACGCTATGGTCGCTCCCGCGATGGCCGCCGAACTCTTCAAAAACTCCCTGCGGCTCACGCTTGCTGCCTGTTTGCTTCGTCTGTTTTTCATTGCGTCTTCCCTTTGCGCTTTGGCTGGTTCTCTTATAACTATTTAAGAGTTTTTATTCTCAAATTGCGAAATGCCAGCTTGTCGCCGTGCCCGCAAAAAGCGATAAAACCCTTGTCCCGCTTCAGGCCCGGATGTTTGTTTCCATCCATAGTCTTGGGTGAGCTTGCTTTCTCGATGTCCGCATCGACAATCGTCGTACCGTTAAGCTTGACCGTTATCTGCTTGCCTTTGGCGATGACCTCCTCATAATTCCAGTCGCCCACACGCTTGAGATATCCGACCTTCGCTGGAACAACACCGTAAATTGATCCATGAAACTGATAAGGCTTCAGGTTATTGTATTTAGCCGCCGTATTATCCAGTATCTGCAGCTCCATCCCCTCGTAAGCCGCATTAACATTCAAAGGCGTGCGAATACCAAGGCCGTTGTTCGCCCCGGGAGTCAGCTTAAACTCGAACCGCATAATAAAATCGCCGTACTCTTTCGCCGTATAAAGATTACCGCCGCCAAGCTCCGGCTCAACAACAATCGTACCGTCCTTAACCACATAACCCTTTGTATTGCCCTGCCAGCCTGTCAGGTCCTTTCCGTTAAACAGCAGCTCGAAATCGTCTGCCTCTTCCTGATCGGTAAGTTCGTTCGTAATCTCACGAATAAATATGTTCCTGAAATAAAGCCGGCTGCCATGCGATTGAAGCTCTATCTGCTCGCTCGGATAAATCGGCTTGTCCCGCTCCCAGTAATTCTCCATCACCACGTTATTGACCACTTTAATACCGTTCAGATACACCGTCACCTTTTCCCCCTTCATAATAATCCTGAACGTGTTCCACTGTCCGACCGGCCTGTCCGCGACCCTGTCCGGTTTGCTCGGGCCCTTCTGGTTGTTATACAGTCCGCCCGAACCAACCTGCGCGCCGACTTTTCTGAGCGATGTGTCCCAAATCTGCACCTGTGGCGACCCGCGAAGATATATACCGCTGTCGCCGCCCTTCTCTATCTTCCAATCGACCAACATCTCGAAATCGCTATAGTCTCTCGCCGTACAAAGGCTGTGCCCTTTCCCGTTAAAGAAAAGCGCACCATCGACCACCTTCCAGTTCACCCGCATGTCCTCATCCGCCTTGGCCTGTGCCTTGGCCAATTCTTCCCGGCTCATTTCACGCCGGCTTTTCGGGCTGCCGACCAGTCCCTTCCAACCCGTAAGGTCCTTACCGTTAAACAGGGCAACAAATCCCTTTGGCGGCTTGTTCAATTCCCGCCCCTCCGCTCTCGTTGCCATGAATCCGAGACAAACCAAAACAGTCAAAAGTAAAAGAGTGCTTAACATTAGGTTTGATTTAGACTTGCTTTTCATCATTTTTGCTTTCCTTTCCATAATTTGCTTATTCTTATTGATTTCCTGAAATGAACATTACCTTCCATCCTTCACTTCAGCCGAACTCTCCTCACAACTTCATTACCCACAGCGACTTCGATAGCTCCAAGCGCTTGACCAAAATCGCGCTCGTAAAAAAGGGTGAAAGAGGGGACTCGAACCCCCGACCCCTGGATCCACAATCCAGTGCTCTAACCATCTGAGCTACTCTCACCATAATCCTTTCCCCCCACCCAAAAAACCAATTATATCATCCCCGCCCGTTTACGTCAATGCCCGTCTTTGACCGTTTCTTTGGTAAAAATGCTCTAGGAAAAATCGCCCAATTTCTGTTGTAATACACCCCGCAATGGAGTTGTAACGTAATACATCTAACAAAACCTGACCTTTAATCTCTTAAAGCTGCTTTCCACCAATGTCAGCCCGAACGGAGTTGAGGTGCCTCCATTCCCAGGTCATCATTCATCGGTAATCACTAAATCTTATTCAAGAAGATTCGCCCGCACCGCCTGCTGTATCTCCGCCCCTATTCCTCGATTACTCAGAAATACTTCAATCCCCCCTTCGTCTTCCACCTGCTCTAAGGCGGCTTGCATCCACTCTGCTTTGACTTCTTTGCCCGCTTTACGGGACAGAAGATAATCGGCCATTATGTCGTCACGATTAACACCCAATAGAAGCTGGACCAGCGCGCTGACCCCTCCGGCCCGGTCCTTTCCAGCCGAGCAGTGAATAATGACCGGCAGGTTATCTCGTTCAGCTAAAATACTAAATATAGCAGAAATCGAAGCAGAAATCTCCGCATCGGTAGCGAACGCCTTATAAGCTTCCGTACGAGATGAAGCATTAACTACAATAGGTAAGGATTTATACTCAGCAAAATCAAACAGGCACTCCGCATCCGGCGCCGACTGTCTTTCTTCATCACTTCGCAAATCAATAATAGTCTTAATGCCCGCCCTCTGAATAACATCACATTCTGTTTCTGTGATTTCAGATAACTTGCCGGAACGGTACAGCAGCTTCCTGCCCATAATCATCCCATCCATTGCAGGATAACCGCCGGTATCCCGCGCGTTGGGAGCATTTTTCAAATTCAGCGATCGCTCTCTGGGGATACCTCCCGGCCCGCATCCACCGCAAAGCCCCATCATAGCTGCGCACACTAAAATCAAGAAACACCACTTGAATACCGAAAAAAATCGTCTATCTACTCCGGCTATTATTTCCATCTAAAACCTTCCCAAATCTTAAACTTCAAAAAACCATTCTCATTTCTTGAGGATTCAATTACTAAACTTCCAACGTCAGTCTTGAACCGCTTCGGATGCCGCCCTCGGCACAATATTCGAAGTTGTGTTCGAAGACTTTGTTAAATGCGCTTCTTCAATTGACTTGCAACGGCTTGATTCAGTGTGTTCTGAGCTTCGATAAGTTTTTTATACTTCGACTCTATTTTCTCGATGTTTCGAGACAATATAGCTTTCAATAAGTCGCCTTCCATTTCAGCAACATCAATTCTGCGATAGTAATCTATAGTTTCTTTAAGATGGGCTATGACAATCTTTCCCGTTAAGATTGGATGATTGTTCGTCACATTTGCATCGTCAAATCGGGTGCCGTGCTCAAGCTCGACCTCCAAACCTTTTCTGAAATCTTCAAGAGGAATCTCCATTGATTTCGTGTTTACAATTTTAAGGATCGCGGATGCTTCTTCCTCCGAAACAGTTGAGTCGGCTTTTTCAGACCAATCACTCAATCCGATTGTTCTGCAGATGCTTTTTACCTCTTCAGTAGTAACGTATGCAGGCAGTTTCATAATATTCTCCTTCTTATTAGGGGTCTTATATTGTTTCCGTCTAAGACTCCTGACCTCTCGAAACTAAGGACAGTCAACTACATCTTATTCAACCCAATATACACATAATAGTGTTTTCCCATTCATCTCACGCCACAAAAATTAACACAAAACAGCACAAACCACAAATGAAAAAATCTCTTCCCCCAAAGAATACGGGCTTCAGCCTCCATAGAAGGCTGAAGCCCTTTTCCCGGTTAACTGCTATCCGCCAAACACAAAAGCGTTCAGCGGCTCTCCTCAATTATCATTAATCAATTGTAGCTGATAAATCGTCAAAAGTCAATAACAAATTACCTGATTGCCGCCTGTGCCGCCGCTAATCTTGCAATCGGCACTCTAAACGGTGAGCAGGATACGTAATTCATCCCGACCCTGTGACAGAAGTCGATACTGTTCGGATCGCCGCCGTGTTCTCCGCAGATACCGACCTTCAGTTTCTTCCTGGTCTGCCTGCCGAGCCTGGTGCCCATTTCCACCAGCTTACCGACGCCGGTCTGGTCGAGCTGCTGGAACGGGTCTGCCGCGTAAATACCTTTTTTGACATATTCGCCTAAGAACTTACCGGCATCGTCCCGCGAGAAGCCCATCGTCATCTGTGTCAGGTCATTTGTTCCGAAGCTGAAGAACTCCGCCTCCGTTGCGATTTCGTCGGCCGTCAAAGCTGCCCTCGGCACTTCAATCATCGTACCAACCATATACTTGATCTTGGCCTTCTTCTCCTTAAAGACCATATTGATTTCATCGATGATTTCATCCTTGACCAACTTCAATTCCGAAACAGCCCCTACCAGTGGAATCATAATCTCAGGAAGAACAACCTTGCCTGCCTTTTTCACGTTCAGAGCCGCCTCGATTATTGCTCTTGCCTGCATTCGGTATATAGACGGATATGTGATTGATAAACGGCACCCGCGATGACCGAGCATCGGATTGAACTCGTGCAACTGATCCACCTTCGCCTTAACTACGGCCGGCTTGATACCAAGCTGCTGCGCCATCTCGGCCTGGTTCGATTTTTCCTGGGGCAGGAACTCATGCAGCGGCGGATCAAGCAATCGAATAGTAACCGGCAGGCCTGCCATCGCCTTGAAGATACCAACGAAATCATTGCGCTGATAAGGCAGCAGCTTTTTCAATGCACCTTCGAACTGCTTCTTGGCAACGGCATTTTCCTTTTCGATTGCCTTTTTCTCTTTGGCTGTCTCGGCCGCTCCAATCTTTTCAATCATCAGGGCATAATCATCTGCCGCTAAAATCATCTGCCGCACAGGCCATATCCGATCGCCCTCGAAGAACATATGCTCGGTCCTGCAAAGCCCGATACCTTCGGCTCCGAAGTCTCTTGCCCTCTTTGCGTCGTCAGGCGTATCAGCATTTGTGCGAACTCCTAATTTACGCACATCATCGCAAATTGCCATAAACTTACCGAAGTCGCCGCTCATCTTTGGCTCAACTGTAGCCAACTGGCCCGTCATAATCTCACCCTTCGAGCCGTCCAGGCTGATCCAGTCGCCTTGCTTAACGGTTAGTTTACCTACGGTAAATTTATTGGTTGTATAGTTGATATTCAAAGCGCTGACACCTGCCACGCAGCATTTACCCATACCGCGTGCGACGACCGCCGCATGACTCGTCATGCCCCCGAAAGCCGTCAGAATACCTTCGGCCGCGTCCATTCCGCCGATGTCTTCCGGGCTGGTCTCTTTCCGGACGAGAATGACCTTCTTGCCCTTGTCTCTCCAGGTTTCTGCGGTGTCGGCGGTAAATACAACCTGACCGACCGCCGCCCCGGGTGATGCCGGAAGTCCCTTTGCGATTACATTGCGCTTGGCCTTCGGGTCAAAGTGAGGATGCAGCAGCCTGTCCAATTGCTCCGGCTCTACGCGTGTAACCGCCATTTTTTTCGATATGAGTTTTTCGTCAACCATATCTACGGCTATCTTGACCGCGGCCTCGGCAGTCCGCTTGCCTGTTCGCGTCTGAAGAATATAAAGCTTTTTATTCTGGATAGTGAACTCCATATCCTGCATATCTTTGTAATGCTTTTCCAGCCGGCTCATAAGGGCAGTAAGCTGCTTGTAAGCCTTCGGCAGCTTCCTGTTCAATTTCTTTAATTCCATCGGCGTCCTTATCCCGGCCACGACGTCCTCGCCCTGGGCGTTCATCAAAAACTCACCGTAGAATTCCTTCTTGCCCGTACTCGGATTACGAGTAAAGCAAACGCCCGTCCCGCAGTCGTCGCCCATGTTGCCGAACACCATCGCCTGAACATTCACCGCCGTCCCTAACAAGCCGGTAATATTATTAAGCTCCCGATACCTAATCGCTCTTGGTATCATCCACGAGCCGAACACTGCGTCGATGGCATGCCTCAACTGAACTTTCCCGTCCTGTGGAAACATTTCGCCGACGTGTTTTTTATAGACACTCTTATATTTATCGACGACTTCCTTCAGTTGCTCCGCACTCAGCTCGTTATCGAGTTCGACCCTGGCCTTCTTTTTCGCCGCGTGAAGTACCTCTTCGAAGTGCTCATGGTCACAGCCCATAACAACATCGCCGAACATATCGATAAACCGACGATAAATATCATATGCGAATCGCGGGTTCTTGGTCTTTTTAATGATACCTTCGATAACATCGTCGTTCAGCCCTAAATTAAGAACGGTGTCCATCATGCCGGGCATCGATACGGCCGCTCCGCTTCGGACGCTGACAAGCAGCGGGTTTTTGGAGTCGCTGAGTTTGGCGTTCATTGCCTTTTCGAGCTTGGCAAGATTTTTATCGACTTCCGCCTGAAGTCCGGCCGGCCATTTGCCACCGGATTTATAATATTCGCTGCATACCTTCGTACCGATGGTAAAGCCTGGCGGGACCGGCACTCCTATCTTTGTCATTTCGGCGAGATTGGCGCCCTTGCCGCCCAGTAATTCCTTCATCTTAGTATTACCGTCGGCATTGCCGCCGCCGAAAAAATACACACTTTTTTCTGCCATTCTAAAATTCTCCTTCTAACTACAATTCAGCATTAATATAATCCCTTAATACCGGGATTATATCCAATATTTCTGCACATCCACCCGGCGACTTCGCAGAGCAGGCAGTAAGCATTCAACAAAGCAGTAACTCTACAGGGAAAAATAAGATTAGTTAGTATATTATCTTAAGCCGATTATGTCAACCCCATTCGATATTTCTTTCATATATACCAATTAAATCCGGCCGCTCTGCCTGCTTCCTGTGCATGCCAAATCGTAGAAGACAGGGGAAAGAAAACGGGCGATGGACGTATTAAAAAATTGAGAATTTAGAATTGAGCCTCGTGGATGGATGAGCGGATGAGTAAATGAGTTAATGTATATGTCCAGATGCCAGGTGTGTTAGATTGAACCAGTAAAGGATGAGTAAGGCAGCCGAAATGGCTATGCCGCCTGTTGCCAAAATTTTGCCCCATAGCCTGCCGTGGCTTCGGAGCATTCGTAAAAGGGCCACAATGCCGGCCGCAAGCGAGGCTGTCGGAAGAATGGTACATAAGCTGTGAACGAGTCTATAGCCTGGTGTTTCTGCTATGAGGCAGCCCGGAAGGCTTTGTACGGCCTCGACTCTGCGGATTGATAGTATTACAGCGAGAATCGCCAGAATACTTAGAAAAAGTGATG
>CAZIAN010000210.1:0-8113 GCA_964537355.1 uncultured Pirellulales bacterium
TTAATGATCCAAGTATTGTGGCTAATGTTGGAGTTTACCTTGATTTCAGGGCGAATGTCACTATCAAGAATCTTAATATCACTAATTGTTACCAAGGTATCTGGTTTGACCAGGCGCACCATATTAACGTTACAAATAATCATATCTCCAACTGTAACCTCGGAATCTATATGTTCGGAGTCGGTACCTCCCTGTATGGAGAGGGAAATGGAATAAAAGAAAACACCATCTCTAACAGCATAAACCAAGGAATCTGGGTTCAGGCTTGCATAAATGTTGACATCATAAATAACAACTTCATCAATAATGGTGTGCAGGCCGAAGTGCTTGGCGGCAGTGGGATTATTTTCGACCTACCAGCACCAACAGGTGGCAACTACTGGAGTGATTATACAGGAGTTGATGATGGGACTGGTGGTCGAATTGCAGGCGATGGAATAGGTGATATAGGTATACCACATTTGGACTTGGATAATTATCCCTGGATTAATGAGAATAGTGATTGGTACCCTCCTACGCCCCCTCCACTCCCTACACCAGTGGAGGCCATTGAAGATATCATAGAAGTTCTTGAGAACATGGCAGTCCCTGATGATGCAGAGAAGGAAATGGGCAAGGCCGTAAAAGAATTGAACAAGGCAATCGATGAATTCAATAAGGACAGAATTGACAAGGCAATTAAGAAGATTGAAAAAGCGGTCAAAGAGCTTAAGAAGGCCCAGAAAAAAGGTGCGGATACACAGGGTGTCATAGACGACCTCGATGATCTGGTACAGGGATTGTAAACAAGGCCAGTGGATTTAGTTGATTTCAGCCAGGGGATTGTGCCTTTTTGAGTCTCTGTAAAGCTGATTCGAATCGTTTCGCTATTGATAAGCTTAAAATGTCACTTAGTGGCCGCCGGGCGTTTGGTGAACACCTACGTCAGGTCGATAAATCCCCTCGGCCACCAAGATTTTAATCAGCTTTGGCGAGGTATTCACATCAACCAGAGTATCCTGAAGTTAGCTGTAAGCGACAGTCCGGCTAAAGCTATCACTTGCACCAGCGGAATCGACTTCGTTGTTGATCCGCACTCCAGCAGGCGCCCAAACGCCCGGAACGACCAGTACTACAGGGACAGTCCGTATTACATTAAAACTTTTCCTCTCAGAGTTTTTCATCCTCCAACAAAGAACATCTAAAGGTTCACGACTGATTAAACTTTCTCACTGTTTTTTCGAAGCTTGGTCAACGTTAACGCAGACGGCTACCGGTTGGGCGGCGATATCGGAGCCGAGGAGAATCCAGTCGGCGTATTTTATCACCGAGGTGCTTATTTTTAACAGGAGACCGCTGTTCTTCTTCATAGAGAAGAGTTAAAATGCGCCAAATATTTAGGCCCGTGGCCACAATCTTCTGATTCTCGTCAGTTAATATTGTCCATGGAATAGACCTGACGCCCCATTCCCGCCTTAACATATTCATGATTTCCGGGTTCTGTTTCAATATGAGTGGATTGTTTTTAGCATCCCAGTTTGACTGTCCGGGCAAGATATAAACAGGAAACGATATCCTGTTTTCCTTTTTCCATGCAGCGAAATCTTCTTCATCAACCGGTGCAACCTGAATGCAAACGACTTCAACATTACTCCGCCTAAAATCAAGTTGTCCTTTTTTCAATGAATTGACAGCAATTTGTGACGGGCGCTTAGTATAGTCCATAAAGACTACCAGGTTTTTTTTATTTTTAAAGCCTTTGTAATCAAAACCCATTTCTAAAGCCCTTAAATCCGGAAGCTGACTGCCTACTAATGAAGAGGGAGGGAAGTAGTTCTTAAAATGATTCCCAAGTTTGATCGGCACATTATCTCGGCTATGGGCATAGATATAGGCAGCGTCCGAGCCCTGGCCAAAACCCGACTGGAGAGTTACAGGGCCTTCAGGTATCCTCTTAAACTTAAAGCGTCCCAGTTCATCAGTGGAAGTACCTTTGCCGATATGAGATCCTCCAGCTTCACTGCTGACAAAGACAGGGTGGCGAGCTACAGGATTATCATTTTCATCCAGAACAACCCCTGAAATAAAAGCATCCAATGCAACCAGTTGCATATTCGGAATTGTAACCTCTTCACCGGGCTTCATGGGTTCTGTTAATGTGTATCTTGTCGGTGCAAATTCCACTGCATCGAAACTAAGGTCATAGCGAAAGCTGCTCTTGAGAGGCGCGACCGTTTCCAGACGATAGTACCCCTGAGAATCCGTGCGGGTTCCAGCCGTATCCAAATGGGCTATTCCATCCTTACGGTCCAATGAAATATTTACGTTTGCTCCTGCGATTCCCCTGCCCATATCATCAGTCAAACGGCCCCTGATTGAGCTGCCAGATTTTAAAACAACTCGAAGCTCACGCAGAGCATTAAAGAAATAATTATATCCGGCAAGGTTATTCTTTTTGTCCCGTGCTACTACCAAATGAGATGGATAGAGAGGGCTTTGTACGCCTTGGAACCAGCCATTACTGTCGGTTAAAACTCTCTGCCCCAGTCCTACAGTTATGTAAACATTTTCTACCGGTTGACCCTGAGTATCCACAACAGTTCCTCTAACAAGAGGTAAACGTTGCCTAACAAAGATTTCTACCGGAGTCGTTCGTGAACCGGTAATATTCACTTCTATGCCTTTATATTTCGTTCCGTCATCATAGTTACCGTCCAATGTGTAAATCTTGAGAGGCCCCGTGAGAACTTTAAGGTGTGCTATTCCATTGGCATCTGTTCTGGCCTCACGAATAAAAATATCTTTCTTTTGGTCATTCCAACCGTCATTAACCTGTAGCTTAATGTCTGGTAACGCTTTACCGGAAGCCTGATCTCTAATCATCACTTCTAAAGGCACTCCTTTTTCGATTAATATCTTTGCTCTTACATTCTTGTCTCCTCTGCTGACAGTAATGGGGACATTCTTAGCGACCCATTCATTAGGACCGGTCTTAGGTGAAATGAAACGAAGAATATGCTCACCTGGAGGGACGCCTTTAAACTCAAACTCTCCGTTTTCATGAGTGTATCGTTCACAGGAACGAAAACGCCATTCGGTTTCAGCCAGTTTGCTCGTATAAATAAGTAAAAGCATATCCTTCAGGCCCTGACCTGTGCCTTTATCTATCACCCGGCCCTTGACTGTAGTTACCGGAGGTAATGTCAGCTCTATATCCTCCCAATCCACATGATATCCTCCACAGGCATTACCTTCCAGTTCTCGAGGGGGGTAAATATAAGCAATATCCCTATCGGGTACTTCAATAAAAAACTTCACCATTAAATCGAGAGGGAGGTCATTAAAAACAAATCTGCCCGTGCTATCTGTCTTGACAGAGAACCAATCTTTTGGTTCACATATAATTTCCCCTTCACGCGTAAAGGCCTGAACATTTGCGCCTTCAACTAATTTGCCCTCGGAATCCACAAGTCTTCCAGTTAACGTATATGGTTTAGGCAAGACAATATCGACAAAAGAATTATCAGGCTTAGTTTGGGAGAGATACTGTTTGTGGAAATAATCCCATCCTAAAACCAGGCCTTCTTTTCTGGCAATAACATAAATATCGTGGAAGGGTGTTGCCGTGACATTAAAAACAAATCGTCCCTGGTGGTCGGTCTTTTTGATTTTATCCAGTAATTTTGCCGACGTTGGAGAATAAAGATCATCTCTATGTATCTCAAAGATGGCAACGTCTGCTCCTTCGACCATGCGGATTTGATAATCCCGGACCTGGCCCGTGATTTCCATACTTTCGCCGATTTGGCCAGAGGCCAGGCCGGTCAACATGAATACAAGAGTGAGACTCATTTGTTTACTCATGGCTCTCTCCTTAGCAAAAAAGCCGCATCGCAGGACTATGCGCCAGACCTGGATATAAACCGGAATTTCCCATTTACTCGTTAAAAAACATAATTTCTCCGAAAGACCTTAATGAGCTTACTTGTCTAAATTCCCCTGGGCCAGATCGACCAGCCATAATATCCCCGCTCCCGACCGGATGGGAACCTCATGATTTTCCGATATAGCCGGGGCGATAAATTCATCACCTGCCTCTTCTATGTCCTGAAGATATGAAAATGCCAGAGACCCGATAGTTCTGTTCCGCACCTCAAATCTGATGTCCTCGATAATATCGTTTTCCATATCAATACCATATACCAGCTCCGTATTGCTGTGCTCATCTTCGTAATAAACTCTTACAATAACATCCTCCGTGTTCGTCACTGCCCTGGTCCTAAACGCCACCCTCCTCCGGGCGGCGTCTCGGCGGATAATATCTATTGTGTGCATACCCATCCATGGACGAAGCAGACCTTTGAAGAATGTTTCGGATTTATAAGCTGCAATAACAGTTCCATCGGCCCGTTGTAAACTTGCGCCATTGTTGCAGTCGATTATCTCGAACTCATTGCCGATTTTTAACCTCATCCACGCCGGGTGTTCCCTGATGGTATTGTAAACAAATGGTATTTGCCCCATGCCGGAAATTGTCTGATTATTTATTTCACCCTTGATGCGAAAGTACGTCCAGCCTCTTTTATGCATCTGATCCCGTTCATCGATAACCGGAATGTCTTCGGAGAAGTCATACTCGAACAAACTCTCATTTAACTTATTATACTTATAATTAGTTCGGAAATTTCGGGCTTCGGCAAACCTGTCGTCTAAAGCATACCTTAACAGCCCTGTTTTAAGGTCGCGTGTATATTCGACACCACTCCGGTTGCCTTCCATTTTCGATAGAAAGTTTGTGAAATCGGCCGGGTCGGTCGGTAGCCGGCGAACTCTTAAACTACTCCGGAATGCTCGGTAGTTGTGGATATGAATCTTGTTATCAGTGCTGTAAAAGTAATTACCATTACCGTTCTCAAGCCAGGCGGAGAGTTTATTTGTTTGCTTTGCGTCCCATCTCTGCGTCCGCATAAACATCGGCCCATCGATTGCGTCAGGACAGGAAAACCATTGTTCGAATGCGCCTTTGCTTAAGTTGCTTGTCGGCCCCTGGTTCGTATCGCGTAACTGGATTGTGTAATTAATGCTCTTGACTTCGGACCTCTGGGGCAGGGGAGATTCGGATAAAACTGATATACCGCCCATGGTTGCCAGCCCGACTGCCGTTGCCGTAACAGTCGCGATCCCCATGTTTGTCCCGGCCGTCGCGATAATCGCAGTCATCATGCCGACCTTGACCGAATTGGCGGATACCGTCGTCGTCGCAGCTCCCGCAGGGGCTGTCAATCTGCCGAACAGACCAAGGCATACCAATAAGAAACCTTTTTTCAAACCCTGATGTGTCAACTGTTTCTTAAGCGCCTGCTTGGCACGATAAAATAAAATCCTGGCTCGAACCTCGCTGCAGTCCATAGCTACAGCAATCTCAGAGTAAGATAACTGCTCGAAACATCGCAATGACAGGACCGCACGATACTGCTGCTTGAGCTGCTTCATTGCGACAACGACTTTTTTGGACAGCTCTTTCTTGAGCAGTTGTCGTAATCCGTCTTTTTGATGATATTTTGAGCGTTGTAAAGTAAAGTTTTTATAAAAAGCCTCCCCGAAAGCCGGGCTCTTTTTGTGTTTAACCTTGTAATGCTCCTGTATCTTGTTCTGCGCGATCCGATACAGCCAAGGCCAAAAACTCTTAACACTCTTTAGCTGGTTAAGAGATTTAAACATTTGAAGTAAGACCTCCTGAGAAATATCCTCTGTCAAATCATAGTTCAGCGTTACTCGATATATGTATGCACACAGTCTCCCTTTGGCTTCACGGGCCAGCTTATTTAAGTCCTCTTTATGGCCCTTTTGTGCCTGCCTGACAAGTTTTGTCCATGTTTGGTCTTGTGCCATACTATTTAATTCTTCTTATACATAGACGATAGTTACGCTTTTTCGTTACGCTAATTATTTAAAAAATCCTGCGATTTTCATGATTTTCTCATAAAAACGCCGTAAGAAGCTGTTAAAAGTCCGGATTCGCGGCGAGTGGGCGGTAAGGTCAAACTTGTTTGGACATGCTGATAAGCTGAAAAATCAACGGTAGGGGGGGCTGCTCAATCGCAGGATGCGATACTCGTGCTTCGCAGCAAAGTTAACTTCGCTGCGAAGCATTTCGCACCACGTGCATGTATCAATTTCCCTGGATGGTGTCACCTGCGACCTGGACGTCGTCTATGTTCCAGCCGGGATAAGTTACTGAATCGTCCGTCGGGCCGATACCCCAGCGGAAATAGACCGCCGGCTGGTTATCTGCGACAGAGGCCGGGACCGCATACTCAACCAACTGCCAGAGACTATCTGAGATATGAGAATAGCCGACCGTCCATAAATCCACCCAGTTGCTGCCGTCATTCGATACCTGCACATCGGCATAGTCATAAGGTGATTCGACCCCGAGCCACCGGCGGAAGCTCAGCCTGATGTTCTGGTAACCTTCACAATTAATGGCGCCGGTAGTAGCATACCGTGCTTCGGCTATATTATTTTCATAGTCGCCGTCGAGTGCATATCCTAAGACGTTCTCGCCCATATACCCACTGTCCGGATCGCCATTCCATGAACCTCCAGAAGTTGGGGGCCCCCATGCCCATCCCTCGTCGAGCTGCCATTCGGGGTCCGTATCCATATTAGTGTAGTAAATGGCGTCAATAACCACTTTAACCGAGTGACTCAGGCTGTTCTGCCGGATGCCATCCGTTACGAGGAAAGAGAATGTATAGCTGTGAAAAGCCTGGTCTGCGGCTGGTTTCCAGAAAACACTCAAAGTATTGGCATCATAATAAGCCCCTTCCGGTAGATTGCCCACAAAGAAGTCAAGGTCGGCGTTCATCGGATTGGTGGCGCTCAACGTCAGTTCGAGCCTTTCTCCGGGCCTGATTTCGTCCGGTGCGTTTAAGGCTTTCAGTTCAGGACCCTTCGAGGCCCATCCCGAGTTTTGCGGGTCATGCCTGGCTGAACCCCAGTCGATTACATCGGGATTGTATGAGCCTGGCAGATCAATTACGTGGAATTGGAAATCATCACCGTTGAGCATCAGCTCAATATCACCGTCCTTGTCGAGGTCCTCTATCACGGCCGATGTAAAATAGTCAGTGGAAAGATCGAACATTGGAAATCCCGGCGTTACCGAGCCGTCCGCTTCCCAGGCCATCATCGGTGCACCGGTTGCGCTCATCACAAGCTCCTTCTGTCCGTCGCCGTCAATATCACCAATCAAAGGTGGACTGTACGATGCCATGCCCATAACCGTTTTGGGAAAGCCGGTATCAGACAGCTCTTTGCCCTGATGGTCGAAAGCGTGAATTAGACTGAATGCAAATCCGTCCGCTTCGACGAAGCTGGTGACATAAACTTCACTTAAACCGTCACCGTCAACATCTCCCACACTTAACGCCCCGTCCTCACCTAACAAATCGCCAACCCTGGCTTCCCAGACCGTGCTGCCATCGATATGGACGGCCATCACGCTGTCCTCCGTACAGAAAACAAGTTCCAGCTCCCCGTCGCCGTCGAGGTCAACGATGGCCGTTCCCTTCTTACTTCCGCCTCGCCATCTCTTGATTTGCTGGCCCTGATTGTCCAGAATAAAGGTATAGACACGAGTGATACCAGGACCGTATCCGCAAAGGGCAATCTCTACGTCTCCGTCACCGTCAAAGTCTGCAACGCTCATCGGACCCTCGGATGTGTATCGCCGCTGCCAAAGAAACGTACCGTCGGCCTGAATGGCATATAAACCGTCGCTTTCCCTGGATTCCTCGTCAAGGGCGACGATGATTTCGCTGTCGCCGTCGCCGTCGAGGTCTGCAAGGAGGGGACTGCCGATAATGTAGGCGGACCATTCGCCGATCGGCAAAGGCCAATCGCCATCCACTAATTCACCGGTCTCCACATGCCAGGCATAGACAAGGACGCTCCAGTCATCTACTGCGATGATTTCATAGTCACCATCGCCGTCGATGTCACCCACACCGAGTCCGGAGGCCGAAACATCAAGGAAGCTTGTGCCCGGTTCCCTGGGCCAGTTGGGAAGAGTAGTTCCATCTTCTTTCCAGATGGTTATTCCTCCTTCCGACCGGTACGAATCTTCACT
>CAZIAN010000211.1:0-8101 GCA_964537355.1 uncultured Pirellulales bacterium
GGTCGAGAATGTACAGCATCTGGGATATACCCTCGCGGCAGGGGGTGCATTTACCGCATGATTCTTTCTGAAGAAACTCGGTGAAGTACTTTGCAATCCTCACCATGCACGTATCCTCGTCCATAACGATCATGCCGCCGGAGCCCATCATCGAACCGAGCTGCGTGAGCTCATCGAAGTCCACACGGGTATCAAGGTGTTCGGCGGGTATGCATCCGCCTGAGGGGCCTCCGGTTTGGACAGCCTTGAAGCGCTTGCCATCACGTATCCCCCCGCCAATTTCATCGATGATCCGCCTCAGTGTAAGGCCCATCGGCACTTCCACCAGCCCGGTATTCATAACATTTCCAACCAGGCTAAAGACCTTGGTTCCTTTGGACTTTTCCGTTCCAATGCCGGCAAACCATTTGCCGCCCCGGTTTATTATCTGTGGGACATTGGCCCATGTCTCTACATTGTTAAGGTTTGTGGGCTTACCTTGAAGGCCGCTTTCGACGGTGTGGACATACTTTGCCCTGGGTTCGCCCGAGCAACCTTCCAGAGATGCCATCAGGGCAGTGGATTCCCCGCAGACAAACGCTCCGCCGCCGCGATTGATCCGGATATCGAAAGAAAATGAGCTGTTGAGGATGTTGCGGCCCAGCAGTCCCATTTCCCGGGCTTGCGAGATAGCTGTTTTCAAATGCTCAATGGCCAGGGGATATTCATTACGGACATACATGTAGCCGTGCTCCGATCCAATAGCATAAGCGCCGATGAGCATACCCTCAATGACGGAGTGAGGATTTCCCTCCATGATGGAGCGGTCCATAAAAGCCCCCGGGTCACCTTCGTCACCGTTGCAGATGACATATTTTAGCGTGCCTTCAGCCTCTCGACAGGATCGCCATTTCCTTGCAGTGGGAAAGCCGCCACCGCCACGGCCCCTCAATCCGGCTACTTCTATTTCCGCAATCACCTCTTCAGGCGTCATCGAGGACAATACCTTTGCAATAGCTCTGTATCCTCCATCGGCGATATAATCGGAGATTTTTGTAGGATCGATCCGGCCGTTGCCTGCTAAAACAATGCGATGCTGAACCTTGTAAAAAGGTATCTCCTTTTCTGTTTTGGCTTTTTTCTCCGTAGTGGCGTCTTCGTATAACAGCCTGTCGAGGATTTTGCCACCGAGAACTGTTTCGCGGAAAATCTCCGCAACATCAGGCTCCTCAACCTGCTGATAAAATATTTCTCCCGGTTCTATTACCACGATAGGGCCACGTTCACAGAAGCCGTGACAGCCAACGCACTTTGCCTCTATGCGGATATTTTCGCCATGCTCTTTGGCAGCTTCGAGAAAAAGTTCATACAATTTTCGCGAACCCTTGGCTGCACAGCCGGTCCCGATGCAAACTCTAACAGTCCTGGCGGGAGTGTGTTCGGGATTCTTTAGTGAGTGTGCGAAGGCTTCGATATCAGCAGGTTTTTTGAGCTTTGCAGGAATACTTATCAAGATTTGGCCTCCTTTGCGGCAGTCTCGGCAGCTTCTTCGGCAGGGGACAGCTCACGTAGAATTTCAAGAGCAGAATCAGGAGTAACTCCATCGTAATATTTTCCATCTACTATCATGACGGGTGCAAGAGCACAGGCACCGACACAGTTAACAGCCTGTAGAGTAAAAAGCCGGTCCCGTGTGGTGCTGCCCGGCTCAACCTGGAACTCCCGGCTAATGGCCTCAGAAATTTTCGGGGCACCCTTGAGATAGCAGACCGTGCCCATACAGAGGGTTACGTCATGTTGACCTTTCGGGGCGAGTCGGAACGAAGAATAGAAAGTTGCTACGGCATAGATACGGCTCATTGGGACATCAAGGCAGTTGGACAGACAGCGCAGGTATTCCTGCGGCAGGTACCCACAGTCCGCCTGAATGTCCTGCATTATAGGTATAAGCATTCCGGTATCAGCATCATAACGGTCTATTATCTTTTCAATAAGGTCATTCTCTTTTGTCATATTCACCATTTACCTGAGGAGTTTATCATCAAATTAAAAAACTATTTTATTTTTAATTATATCTTTCGTCAATACAAAATTGCTTGTTCAAAACCAGGTCCTTATGCTTATTGAAGCCTAATGTTAGATGGTTTCAATACTTACCTCCTTGCCTCTCTTTTGAAGTTCATCCGCAATTTCGCGCACCACGGCTAATTTCATTCCAAGCTGCCGGGGCAGATCAGGATTCTGATGGGCAGGATTGACACTCAGCCCAACCATGAAATGGATATGGTCAACCTCCAGGCACAGGCGGATCAATGCTGAAGCCCCATCCGTACCGAACTTTACCGTCTCTTTGGTGGCGCCCGATTGAAGCAGGTCGTTGGCCCTGCTAAGCGTCAGGATACCCTCAGTTGTCAGGTCTATACCTTCCAGCTTGGCAAGAGGAGGAACATCCGGTTTCATTGTAGCCAGGTCAACGTCCAAAGGTTTACCACCCAGATAGCGAGCAACGATTTTTGCCGTGGTTCCCCCGCACACGGCCAAAAAGCCGGGACGTTGTGTAAGCTTTCTGACAGTCTCTTCGTCAATATCTTTGTTCACCGGCGGGCCGGTTAAAAGGGTGGCCATTAGTTTATGTCGAACTTTTATGACCGCGACACTGACATCATCCCCCGGTTTGCCACAATATAAATCCTCCACGGCCTCGACGAGCTTATAGGCAAGCTCCTGCGCGGTGAGATCCGGGTGACTGTGTTTTTCAAGAAAGCGCACGGCCTGATCCAGGCCCCATCCGAGCGGATAAAGCCCGCCTATGCCGGCATTTATCACTCCATCGGAGACAAAAACAAGCCAGTCTCCTATTTTAAGCTGGAACTCGAATTCGCGAATGGTCTTTCCCTCAATTTGCCGCTCGCCACAGGGAACAGAGACCGACTTTCGCTGTCGCAGCAAGGCGAACGAAGGTGTATCGAATTCCACCACCCGCGCGCGGCCGTCACGAAAAAACTGCCCGATAGCAAATGTGCTGTAAGCGAGCTTTCGAACATCGCAAACAGGCAGTGTCTTACCCAATGTCTCTACCACCTCGCTGAGAGGCAGCTCATTCTCCATCAGGTGCATAACGATTCGAGTAGTCAGAATAGATAAAATATTGGCCTTGACCCCGCTTCCAAGGCCATCAGACAGAGCGAGCGTGATGTAATCCGAATGACGGGCAATGGCAACGTTGTCACCACAAAGCTCTTCGCCGTGTTTCCGAAGCTGTTTGGTGCCCCACTCGTAAAATAACCTCATCGCTGCCCTTCTTCCCGATAAAGGGACATAAGCTTCATCAAAAGCACTTTGGTTTCCGCTGTCGTCTCACCCAGGAGTCCGGCTATTTCCTGTGCTGTTTGCATTTGGCGTGAGATAACCTCCTGTGCCCGTTTTAGTGTCTGAGCTTTCAACTCAAGCATTTCCTTTCTGGCTTTTTCCTCGTCAGAGATATCGATGAAAATGCCGCAGTAGAGATTCTCGGCCTCAATTGGAAAAATGCCTACGCGGTAGCTAATATTATGCTCGGAAATACTCTCTTTGACCATGAGAGAACCGCCTGCTGCAATGGCGCGTTCAAAGCAGTCGGAATGGACGAATTCCTTTGCCAATCCCCCCAAAAGCTTATCATCACTACATTTGAACATTATGCGAAATGCCGGATTGATGAAACGTATTCGTGTCTCTTTATCCACAAGAAGAACACCATTCGGCGTATGCTGCAGTATGGCGCTGGTGTGAGTGGTTTCCTGGCTTTTGGGAAGTTTCATATTAAGTTTTCCTTCTACGGGATTTTTTAGAAGGTCGCCGAGTTAAATTTTTGCCAAGAGCCTCGGAAATTTTTTTTCGAAGAATTTTGACTCCATCATCCACACAGGGGCTGCTTTCAATCTTACCGTTGATTTCCCAGTTAATTCCCTCCCCGCAGCGTTCCATGCAGAATGATCCCTTCAATTCGACCTCGCCCTGCAGACCCTCCTTGGTTAGAAACTCATTGAAGCGAGCTATCATTTCCCTGGCCCCCTTGACATGACACGAGCTACCCACACATACTGTTACCGTTATCATTGGGTATTCTCTTTTTTTCTATTTCTTGCTTTTGTTTTGCTGAATCGATAAGGCAAGCTCTTCGGCAACGTCCGTTCTTTTGCCATGAACGTATTGCTCGGCTTCAACGAACTTCAGTGCCCCCGTGGGACAGCCTGCTACGCAGGCCGGTTCCTGCCCGGCATTTAGACGTTCGAAGCACAAATCGCACTTGACAACTCTGTGACCGTCGTATGACGGCGAAATTGAACCGAAAGGACAGACGGCAAGGCAGAAATTACACCCAATACAGCGTTCTTGTATGATTAGTACCGGACTATCGGGATTTTCACGACGTATTGCATGTGTCGGGCATATTTTGATGCACGGTGCATTTTCACAGTGCCTGCATTGCATCGGCACGGCGAATTCCTGAGCGCCTTCTACGTTAACACGCGGCTCCACCTCATTCAACGCTTCCTCAAGCGTCTTCGATTTCGAATGCACTAATGAACACTCTATCTCACAGGTGCGACATGCCATGCATTCTTCGATATCTATTACTATAATCTTGCTCATTTTCTTCTCCGAGATAATTCAGTCATTATAAGGTGGTTCTTTTTGTTAAAAAGATAAACTTATCTCTTACGCCGTCTTCCATAAGCCCACCATTTGTTCGGCCATATTTCCTATGCTAACAACAGCAGTCAGCACTCAGAATTAACTTTAGTATATAACAAAAACAGACTTTTGTCAAAAAAGTTTATAAGACGAAATGAAAAAAAAGCCTTGATTTGCGTTGATTTGGTTGAGATATTCACGTTTCGCTGCTTCGGCTGCCTACCAATCGGTCAATTGCTTAGTTCGTCAGCGCCGATATCGGGTCTGGCTCTGCGCAGGTCCCTATCAAAATCCTCTTTAACTTCTACCAGAGGAGTACCTTTATCGACAGCTTCAATTGCGGTGTTCATCAGATGCAGGTCTCCGCGATCCGGATTAATAAAGGCATCGGTGAAATCTTTGATTATATTATTAAGGAATGTTACTTTGCTTTTTGATTCGTGGCTGATTCTCGGCCCGCTTAAAAGGTTGTTGGCGATAATCAATCCATCGTTAGTGAAGACTGTGCGGATTAGCCTCCCCAATCGACTTTTCGGGTCGTGAATAGTGTTGTTGAGAATCTTGCAGTTCTTGGTATATACCGTGACAATGCCTGCCTCTGGCGCTCTCGTGATGAAATTATTTTTAGCTATGCAGCGGACGCAATGATACTGGGTTTCACTGTCCCGGTGCGGGTTGCCGAGCTGTAATCCCACGTCGCAGTCTATAATAATATTTCGTTCGATAATACAGTCCTGTGAATCATGCCAGATGAAAATTGCGCCTCGTCCCTCGTACGTCCTGCCCTGAATCCCCACAAACACATTATCACTGATAATCCAGTCTTTGGTGTGCATTACGTCGATGCCGGCGATGTAGTTGCCCTTTGCAATATCGGCCTCATCGTCGCTCAGGCGTTTTGGTCTGTCGTTGTAAAACAGGCAGTATTGCACCCGGCATTGTTTCGGACGAACCTCATCGCGATTTTCCTTTGGGACCTTTACTCCTTTGATTCCACGCTGCCATATATTGTGAATGATACAGTTGTAGATAGTCAATTTTTGAACATTTGTCTGGGAATTAATCTTAAAGCCATTCCACTTGATGTTCTGGATGGTGAGGTCTGCGATAGTAACGCCGCAGCACGCCGAGATTCCAATCAGTTCTCCATGAATACTTTCGGCTCCATCTATAACCACTCGCTCGCGATGTCCTGAAGCACTGCGTAATGTGACGTTGTCGGTAGATATCCGGACATAACGGGGCATCATATAGTGACCATCCGCCATAAGTATCGTTTGCCCGGGCTTTACATCCCTTAGTGCAAGGATTAATTGCTGGACGTCTGATACTTCAATGATTTCCCCCTTAGGACGCGGCAGGGGGGGAGCTTTAGGAAACCAATCCTGCTGAGGCGGAGTAAGCAACTGACTCTCGGCCGGCAACACAAAAATACACGCTAACAAAATAACAAATATCTTACGTTTCATTGTTTTAATATTGTTATTGGGGGAAATGGTCAACTTTTCACGCTCCTTTCTTAACATATCGAGTATAGATAATTCTATAGCCAAAATAAGTTACTTCGTCAAATCAATTTTGATAATTGTTGATGTTAAGAGTGAGTTAAACTAAAATGTTTGTAACGGATATGATTTGCAAAGAGTCTTGGTTTATTCTTTTACTCCTTAAATTATGAAAGGCATAAAGATGTGGGAAAAAGACGTAAAATTCTTGAGAATACCGAGGATACTTTTTTTTGTCCTTGTGGTTGTTATTTTTATTACAGTAAATGTAGATGCTGCCGAAAGAATTAATGACAGGGACATAACAGCCGGGCGAGAAGTGACAAAAACCAACCGGCCGATGCGAAACCGGCAGGATATGGTTCTGACTGTAGGTCAGAATGAAGGTGACCTGCAAGGCAATGACGACAAAATAATACAGGCCGGTATAGAATACCTGAACCGGATTGGTGGAGGAACTCTTCACATTCTGCCGGGAGTATATAATCTGCGAAATGCAATTTACCTGCACCCGAATATCACACTGCGAGGCTCGGGAGCCGATACCGTACTTAGAAAATCCGATAGCGTCGTTACGAAGCTCTTGAGGGATTCGGACTGGTTCGAATATGGCGTTCAGGTGGAAGATGTAAAAGGTTTCGTGGCCGGAGGAGGGGTAATGCTCCGATCCAAAAAAGGGGAGGGAGACTGGCAGTATGATGTGCTGCGCGCGACGGTTACAGCCATTGAAGGGGATGTTCTCTATCTGGACGGTCTGACCAAAGAGAACTTTTGGATAGAAAAAGATGCCACGGCCGCGACTGTTTTTCCAATCCTTACTGCGGAGAACGTGGACAATGTTGTTGTGGAAGATATAGTGCTCGACGGCAACCGTGATAAAAACGAGCACATTAACGGCAACTTCTCCGGCGGTGTCTTTATCCAGTATTGCAACAAGTGGCGTTTCAAGAACGTTATTTCCCGAAATTATAATGGAGACGGATTCAGCTTCCAGGTTTGTGATGACATCCGGTATGAAAGCTGCCAGGCAATAAATAACGCCGACCTCGGGTTCCATCCCGGAAGCGGCTCCCAGCGGCCAATCTTTCGAAATTGTATATCCCGGGGCAATAGCCAGGGAATATACTTTTGCTGGAGTGCTTCCGACGGGCTGGCGGCCAATTGCATTTTGTCCGGGAACGGAAGATATGGAATCAGTATCGGGCACCGTGATACGGACAACGTTATAAGAGGGTGCATGATCGAAAGTAATGGAGAGGTTGGAATCCTTTTTCGTAAGGAGGCCAATGAATTTCGCTGCGGCAGCCGGAACCTTATCGAGAATTGTATGATTCGTGATAATGGTACGAAAAGGACAGGATTTGGGATTGATATTCAGGGGAAAACCGAAGATATCATTGTTCGCAATACGAAGTTCGAAAATACAGCGGGAAAGAGCCAGAAAACAGGTATTCGTATCGGCCAAATGGCAGGGCGGGTCGTTATGCAGGGAAATGCCTTTTCGAATTCGCCGGTGCATATCGAAGACCTGCGCTCTAAAAAAGCCGGGCTGGATTGACAGCCGGGGCAGGCAGGATGCAGATTGGCTTTACATGTGGAATCTATTGATAGAATACGGCGAATTTGGTAAGATTACTGGTTTCTTGTGAAGCAAATATCTTTTTTACGATTCATGATCAAAGGAGCGGATATGAGTTCATGTTTTTTATCACGACGTGACTTTCTAAAAGGTTTATGCGCAGGGTCGCTGGCTATAGCGGGATGCGGTTCACAGTTGGCCGGCACCGGCGGGACAAAGAAATGGCCCAACGTAATTCTCGTTATGACTGACGACCAGGGCTACGGCGATCTCGGCGTCACGGGCAACAGCCTCATACGAACGCCCAATATCGACGCCATGGCCGGCCGCAGCGGCTCAATGGAGAATTTCTACGTTTCTC
>CAZIAN010000212.1:0-8093 GCA_964537355.1 uncultured Pirellulales bacterium
TCTTTTGCGAGATCGTCTTATGAAAGACATTAGTCTTGATGATCTCAAGAAAAAACCTCTTCGAGATAAAATTGGAGAAATAGAAGGAGAGAACTGGCCCTGGATTGATTTCGTCTGGTCCGGTTTTACTCGTGCCGGGAGAGTCGGTCATACAATGGAGGATATCTATGAACTCATTAGCAAACCGGAAGGAATGAAGGACTTAACACACCGAGTGGCAGATGCATTGAATACGGAATTCAATCTACCGATTATACCTGAAAGCTTTGAAGACGACATTTTCCGCTTCATCTTGAAGAAAGCCATAGAGAAAGGAGGAGTTGGCTCTGATGAGCGTGCCAATCGTAAAAAGTCCGCTTTCAGCGAAGATTTGAAAAAAATGACTAAGCGTTTCATGAGCCATTACATGAAACAAGAACTATTAGACGAGGGCTTACATCCAGCCACAGGCCAATCACGCTTTATCTTTGGTCATACTCACAAACCATTCCTGGAACAACTTAAGAATGTCAAAGGGGGCTTTGGAACAGTGACGGTTGTTAATTCCGGGGGCTGGGTAGTAGAGTCAGATGAATACTTGGAAAAACACGGTCCGGGCATTGTGTTCGGTACCAACAAGGGGGATATAGCATTAGTAAAATATAGATTAGATGAAAAGCCAGGTTCAGAGATTTTCCCAAAGGGTCCTTGGGAGAAAAAGCTTGGGAATTTGGGCGAGCATAAACAACTGGAAAAAGCTGTCTCCAAGGCAGTAGAAGTAAGATGGCGTTATTTCAAGGAGAGAATTAAAAAGACGAGGAAAATTCTCAAAAGCTTGTCAAAATGAACCAGCAGAAGTATAAACCTTGGTACAAATAAATTTGAGCAAACAGATGCTTCTTTGAAAAATAAGAGGCCATGAATGAGTATGCTCAGACAAATGAGTGGAAAATGATTTATTCATACGAATTCAGGGATGCATATAGTCATCTCAGTAGTTTGAAAGGAGATAGATACCATGCCAGAAATTAAACTACCTGATATTTCGTTGAAGGATTGCGCCTTGACCGAGCGAGTGTCACATCTTAGGAACGTTTACTTCAGAGCGATGCCTGAGATGTGTATTGAGCGTCCCCGGCTGATAACCCGGTTTGCTCTCGATAACGGCTTGTTTAATCAGGAACGCATTTCCATTCTCGATAAGGCCAAAACATACCGGTATGTTCTGGAAAACCGCAGCACGATAATCAGCCACAGCAGGGCATGTGAAAAAAATACAGGCCAGGAGAAGTTGACAACCTTTGATTTAGAAAATAAGTATCTTTCTTTATTTGCCGGCTCAACAACCAGCAAGTTTAAAGGTGTACCTCTTTATCCTGAATTTCTGGCCCTGGCCTTTTGGCCGGAACTTGGGACGATATCCGGGCGAGCCGCCAATCCATACGGAATTACTAAAGAGGAGATAAATGAACTCAATTATGACATCTTCCCGCACTGGATTGACAATAACATTATGGAGCTTACCCGAAAAAGAATGCTTCGGAATAACGGTCACAAGCACGATGTCAGAGGTAAGGAAGATCCGGCCGATATTAAGCTGCTTAAACTTCTTATGTTCTTTCTAACCAGCAAGCCATACACTATTTCTCACACCATACCGGACTTTTCCCGGGCTATTGGAAAAGGATTACGCGAAATTATCGAAGATGCCAACAAGAAGAAGAACGAAACAGATGAAGCTGACAAGAAGGAATTTTACGAAGCCGTTGCTGAAGTGCTTGAAGGCATTATCGCTTACTCGAACAGGCTGGCAGACGAGGCAGAAAGACTGGCCCAGAACCAGAGCAATCCCGCTTTGAAGCAAGAGCTGCTTGATATGGCTGAAGTCAATCGAAGAGTGCCCGAATATCCTGCCCGCACGTTTCGCGAAGGACTCACGACAGTATGGATCTGCTGGATTGCCATACATCTTGAAAATCCCAATGTAGGCCTGAGCCTGGGCAGACTGGACCAGGTTCTTTACGAGCTTTATCGAAAAGGAATTGATGACAAAACTTTAAGTATCGAAGACGCTGTCGAACTGGTTTGTTGTCTGTGGCTTAAAATCGGCGACCATGTCCCTGCGATCCCTGACGCAGCTGAAAAGCTCTTTGGAGGGACCGGTTCTAACCAGGCAATCACTATAGGCGGTGTGGACAAGGATGGCAAGGACGCAGTAAATGACCTGACTTACGTTATGCTCAGGGCGACAGAGCTGATGCTGCTCCGTGACCCGAATCTTAATGCAAGATATCACCTTGATAAAAACTCTGATGAATACTTAAGAAGACTTTGTCAGTCCAATATTGAAGCAAAAGCCACACCGGCGCTTCACAATGACAAAGCCGTCATCAAAGCGCTAAACTCAAAAGGCGAAACCATTGAACAAGCGAGAGATTACGGGATTGTCGGCTGTGTTGAGCCAGGTAGTAATGGAAGAACCTACGGACATAGTGCTTCGATCCTGGTAAATCTGACATCGGTCCTTGAACTTACCTTGTTTAACGGCAGGCATAGACATACAAGGATGAATAAACAGATAAGTGAAAAAACCGGCGATCCGATTAGTTTTAAGAATTTTGACGAATTTAAGCAGGCCTTTGCCAGTCAGGTCCACTGGATAGTGGAGAAAACAACAAACCTGAACAACATTTTTGGAAAGACACATCAGGAATTCTATCCTACTCCCATCCTCTCAGCTTTATTTGAAGGTCCCATTGAGAAAGGTAAAGACCTTATTCAAGGCGGGGCGACGATTAATTCTTCGGGGGTAACAATAATCGGCCTTGCCGATGTAGCGGATTCTCTCAGTGCTGTTGAGAAAGTAGTCTTCGAGGACAAGGACATCACCATGGCAGAACTTCTCAAGGCTATGGAAAAGAATTTCGAAGGTAACGGTTTTGAAAAACTGCAAAAACGGCTTATGGATCCGAAAAGGACGCCTAAATATGGTAACGAAGACCCGGCCGCCGATGCCAATGTTGCCTGGCTCGTAGATTTGTTGGACAAGGAATTTTCAGAAAAGCAAAATTATCGGGGAGGAAATTATCGTGTAGGATACTGGACAATGACTATTCATGCCGGTTATGGTCGACTGACCAAGGCACTGCCCAGCGGACGTAAGGCCGGGGAGAACTTCACCAGTGGCATTACCCCTGTTTCCGGTGTAACCCCTTCACTTCCCCAGGCGCTCAACTCTGTGGCAAATCTGTCGGTAAAGTCCCTATCAAGTGGGGTTGCACTGAACCTGAAGTTCACGCCTGAAGATGCCGATAGGGAGAAGATGCTCGACAACTTTGTCAATTATGTAAAAGGATACTTTGATGATAACAACGGACAAAGAAATGGGGGAATGGAAATCCAGTTCAATATTACAAAACGTGAAGAGTTTGAGGATGCCGTAAAAAATCCCCAGAAGTATCCTGAATTACTGGTCCGTGTTTCCGGCTACACTGCTTATTTCAAGGATTTGAATCCTTTCATGCAAAAAGAGATTATCGATCGGACCGAGTACCAGCTTCTACAGGGAAAAGCGATACCATATGATCCCTTTCCCTTAACATAAAAAGATTCCTGAAATATCGAAGGAGACAAACTATGGCTTCTGTTTGGAGACGATTTATATTGCGGCCCATTTCCAATATCTTTAACGGAGCGGACGCTTTCTTTACAAGAATTCGCGCCTGGGGGCTGAAAAAGCAAGTTCTCGATTCGGCAACCGACACAATGATTGAACTTCTGCTCAGGGGTATGGACTTGTTCTTTTATGTGACTTGGGACGAAGATTTCCGAAGGCACTTGAAAAACTTTGATGGGCGATATTATTTTAAGACCGAAGATGAGACCGTCAGGGTTTCAGCCACTTTCAGCAACGGCGACATGCATGTTCATAAAGATGCAATAGATGACTGGGACGTTATGGTCACGTTCAAAACTGGTGAGGCCCTGAGAAAATATATATTCTCTGAGAAGCAGGACATCTTCGAATCAATATCAGAAAACGCAGTTGAGGTTGACGGAAACCTTAACCATATTTTCAAGTTTGGTTTTATGGCCCAGGATCTCGTACAAAGACTTGGTATTGAGTAATGCAGAACGGTAACTATCCGCTTATCGTTGAAATTAAGAGAGGAAGTCACGAAGATGGACCCGGTATCCGAAGTGTAGTTTTTTTTAAGGGATGTCCTCTGCGGTGTGTTTTTTGCCACAGTCCCGAGACTCAGGATCCAAATATAGAAATCGTTTTTTCAATCCGAGAATGTACTAATTGTGGAGATTGTGCAGAATCTTGTCCCCAGGGAGCTATAGAATTATCACGACCGCAACGAATCAACCGGGAAAAATGCATCCGTTGTGGTCAATGTGCTGCTGTTTGTCCCGGAGACGGCTTAAGGCTGATAGGGCGATACTATCCCGTTGATGAACTTGTAGAAATACTGTTGCGTGATCTGCCGTTTTACCGTCACTCAAATGGTGGTGTTACCCTCTCGGGTGGCGAATGCACCTTATATCCCAACTATCTTGAATCGCTTTTGAAAAGCCTTAAAACTAATCATGTCCACCTTGTTCTGGAGACTTGTGGATATTTTAACTTCGAGGTTTTTAAGCGTAAGATACTTCCATATATCGATTTGGTATATTTCGACATCAAGATTGCCGATCCGGAGTTTCACCAAAAGTATACGGGCAAGTCGAACCGGAAGATATTCGATAATCTCCATCGTCTTCTTCAGGAAAAAGCTGCTGTCGTCCATCCCCGAATACCTCTAATCCCCGGTATTACCACCAGGCGGGAAAACATCTCTGCTATTGTTGAATTCCTGTGCGAGGCCGGGGCACGCAATGTCACACTTCTACCCTATAATCCTCTGGGAATCGAGATGGCTGTGAGATTGGGAAGACCCAAAGCGTCTCTTCCAGAGACATTTATGACGCACGACAAGGAAAAGGAAGTGTTCGCCATGTTCCAGGCAATACTCGATGAAAGACGAGATAGAGTAAGATCGGATGTGCAGGAAAGTTCAAATAATAAAAAAGCATTAATCAACAAACTTACCGTAATGAAATAACGTTCAATTGGATTTTGAGAAAAGGAGATAATCATGGTTCAAATTGATATTCCGGCGGCATTCGTAGTCAGCATGCTCTCCGTTGATCTTGGCAGGAAAGTATTGAAAGAGGGGGCGGAGAAAAGCAGCGGGACAAAATCGGCAATTTACTATCGATATCTTTTTCGCTCGGTCTTTTTTGCCGGCTTCGTTATCTCCCCGGCAGGTATCTACCTGCTTTCCGGTTGGCCCGGATGGGAACAAATCTACTGGAGTAAGCGCTTCGAAGAGGTTATGCATACGGGATGGTTAAATGCTATCCTTCCGGCACTTTTTGTTATGGCTATCGTTTTTGCAGGCTATTGGGGACATACCCTTGGATATCGATGGCTGGTTAGCGGGAAAGCTAAATATCTACGGCCTACCTATATTGGTGTTCTTATCGCTGTGAGTATAGTTGTCCTAAGCTGTTATCCGTCCTTCTTTTTGATGGGAACTTATGATCAATACCACAACTTGAACGACCAGACCCGAGAGTCTATGGCATACGTGTGGAATAATCCATACGGTTTTTCTGTCGCCTGGATAGGAGTTATGATCTATTTCGCAGTGGCGATAGCTTATCTTATCCTCACAATCTGGAAGGAAAATCGAAGTTAAACGGACAAGAATTAGCTTATTAATAAACAATAGGAGGTAACATTATGTTAGCAATCGATATTCCTATAGCACTGCTTGCGGGACAGGCTCTCGCAGAAAGCGGCAGAAATATGCTCAAGGGCAACGACCCTAACCAGCATTACTTCATGAAAAGCATCGTTATTTTATTTGCAGTGTTCTTTATTACCCCCGTGCCATTTTACTTTTTTCTCGGCTGGCCTGCATGGGAGGTTAATTTCCTGTGGCGGTGGCAGGACAATATACATGACAGCCCGATCAAAGCCGCTGTCTCTTTTGCGTTATTCCTGTTCACTGTGGGACCGACATATATCGGTTTCTTAATAGGAAAGTACTGGATTAGAAAGGGACAAGATGTATTGGTGCGAATCGGCTATATTCTTATGGCAGTTTTGGTTGGGATTATTGTATATGTAACGAGGGATATTACTTTTAATATTGCAAGTACCTATGATAAGTTCCAGGCTAAAGAATTCTACTCGTTCTGGTCGCATCCGTTTTTTACCGGATGGCTGCTCGTTACAATCTATTTCTGGGGAGCCTTATTCGCATGTTATTTATTTATAAGAAAGAAAGACAAAAAATACGGCAAGTAGGTATGAATTACCAAAGTGAAAGTTATTTTCCTTAAAGATTCTCAGCTATGTCACAAGGAATATTGCAATGTCGGTTCTATTCAGTAAAGCCAACATCGGTACTATGGAACTTTCGAATCGTATGATTCGCACCGCTTCTCATGAGGGTCTGGCGGACAGCCGGGGACGGCCGACGGATGAACTGTTTTGCTTCTATAGGGATTTTATAGAAGGTGGGATCGGTTTGGTAATCACCGGATATGCCGGAATCTCAAAGGCGGGAAAAAGCGCTCTCTATCACATGAATATGATCGATTCGGATGAACTGATACCTTATCATAAGAAACTTGTTGATCAAATCCATGAGATTGGCGGGAAAATTGTGTTACAGATATGCCATTGTGGCCGCCAGACATGGTCCAGTGAGACTGGAGAGCCTCTGGTTGCACCTTCCCCTATACCCTGCGGTTTCTACCGTGAGAAGCCCGGGGAAATGACAGAAGCCCAGATCTTTACCGTAATTGAAAACTTTGCTCAGGCGGCACGACGGGCCGGAGAGTCTGGATATGACGGAGTACAAATCCACGCTGCTCACGGATATCTCCTATCTACGTTTTTATCATGTCATGCCAACAAAAGAAAGGATCGATGGGGTGGAAGTAGGGAAAATCGATTTAGAATAGTCAGCGAAACTTTAAGAGCAGTTAGAAAAAGAGTTGGAAAGGACTATCCGGTACTGATAAAGCTGAACACTTATGAACGAGCACCCTTAGGTATGAAACCCCAAGAATGTATACAATTTGCAAAGATGATCGAAGATACTAAGTGTTGTGATGCTATCGAGCTTAGTTGTGGTACGAACGAAGGTGGATTTATTATGACCAGGGGCAAATTCCCCACTGACGCTATTTTCAAGTACATGCGTCCTTTTTGCAGGTACAATTCAGCAATAAAATTCCTTCTAAAATACTTCGTCGTTCCGTTTATAAAGTTGATGCAGCCTCCATTTCGTGAAGCTTATAATCTTGAAACTGCGGCGAAAATAAAACAAGCAGTATCCTTACCCATTATAACCGTGGGCGGGATGCGCTCCAGGCAGTTTCTCATCGACGCCATTGAGAACAATATGACAGATTTTGTTTCGATGGCAAGACCTTTAATCCTGGAGCCGAATCTGCCGAATAAATTTCGATCACAAACCTCGGATACGGCTTTGTGCGATAACTGTAATAGATGCGTTGTTGCTGTGGATACGGGACCTATCAAGTGTCATAACCGCAAGCTCGTTGATAAAGGTAAGGGCAAAAGCGGCATAGCAACAAAATAGAGTGTTTTGAGATGAATGTAATTTTCGATCGCCGACCTTCGAGGATTTGCTTTGAGTAACTGAAGTGGGGGCTCTTAGTGTTGATAGACCACCAGTGCCGAAATAGGCGAATTGTACACTAAATTGTATCCTAAAAAGGGCTTGCTGCAATAAAAAGCAACATTTTTACGAGTATAGAATATGGCAAGTTGATCAGCGACAATCATTCTTTCGCTTCTTGTCTTGTGGCGATGGGTACATACCCTGCCTCCAGGCCCGGCGGCGGGGTTACAATCAAGGCCGGGTCAATATCCGCCAGTTTTCCAATCGCCGGTGGCGCCAGGTAGTCGCGGTCTTTTTTCCAGTTCCGGTGGAGTTTTTCCACGCGTGCCTGCAGGCTCTCCCGCTCTTTGTCCGTTAAATCGGCGTTGAGTAATGCAGGCTGGTCGGCGAATCGATACCAGTAGT
>CAZIAN010000213.1:0-8081 GCA_964537355.1 uncultured Pirellulales bacterium
CGGCATTTTAGATATTTCCAAAAGAAAATCTTTGCGATAAACATACAATCCGACATGTTCGTAAACTCGCATATTTTCTTCGTAAAGCGGATACGGAATGAGCGACCTCGAAAAATATAGTGCGAAATCATTCTCGTCAACCACAACCTTTACCACTCCGGGATCATCAAACTCATCTTGTTCTATTTCCCTTTTCAAGGTTGACATTTGAATCTCCGGATTATCAATCATGGGCAGAACAGCTTCATCAATCATATTTGGATCAATAAGCGGCTGATCACCCTGTATGTTGACAATAATGTCCGCCGCCATCTTCTCAACAACCTCGGCAATTCTGTCCGTTCCCGATTTATGGTGCGCTCCCGTCAGAATAGCTTTACCTCCGAATCCCTCGACCACCGATTGCACTCGCGGATCATCTACAGCGACAAAAAGTTCGTCTAATGTCTTTGATTGTTTCGCACGCTCATACACCCATTGAATCATAGGCTTACCGCCGATATCTGCCAACACCTTCCCTTCAAATCTCGACGAGCCATATCGAGCAGGGATGACTCCGACAATAACACCTGTACTTATTTCTGAATTTTTCACTATGAACAACTCTTCTCAGACCTGGATATCTCGCTTACGATTAATCAAACCGAAAATACACGCTACCAAACACAAAGCTGCTGTCCCGAATGCACCGATGATTATGCCTTCAATATTACATTGTGCCCATTGCCATGAACCGGATAAATCACGCGCAAAAGTTCCCCAGGCAATAACTGCAACACTTACTCCAATAGAAACAAGGCCATGCCATAGTTTAAGGCGAACTCGCATGAAAGCCAAAAGAAACAAACCTAAAATCGCCCCGCCAAAGATTCCCGATATCTGCCACCATACATCCAAAATACTCCTTGCCCGAATCATCAAAAGGGCGGCGCCGGTCCCAAGCAGACCCCATACCACTGTCGATGCCCGCAGAAATACCATACTGGAACGCTCAGAAATATCTGGCTTAAAATATCGCTTATGGAAGTCCAGCAGCAAAACCGTCGCCGAGCAGTTCAATGCCGAATCCACAGTACTCATAGCAGCCGCTAAGATAGCAGCGATAATCAGTCCTTTCAAACCCGCCGGCACTTGTGTCGCGATAAAGTAAGGGAACATCTGGTCGCCTTTTGTGATCCCCTCTCCGAGTTCGTGTCCACCCGGAGAGTAAAAGGCAAAAAGAGCCGTTCCGATATAAAGAAAAATTGCTGTAAGAGGAATATAAATCAGCATGGCAATCCAGATTGAACGTTTCGCTTCTCGCTCACTTGGAACTGAGCAGTATTTCTGCACGTAGTTCTGGTCGGCCAGCAGGCTCCGAAGATTCTCCGTGATTCCATAGATGATCATTACCCATATCGTGCGGGAAGACAGCGACAAATCCCAACTGCCAAAGCTGAATTTGTTTGCATCGAAAGCCGACTGCATTAAGGGCTCTGGCCCTGAAAAAACCTTGTATGACAAGCTGACAGCGCAAAAGATAATACCTACAATCATAATCATCGACTGCATAACGTCAGTCCAAATAACCGCCTCCATACCGCCAAGCAGTGTATAAATTATAGTAATCAAGCCGATGACTACGATTACAACCCCAATGTTCCACGTAACAAACGTACTTAACAAAAGACCGGCTAAGTAAAGAATAACCGCAACACGCCCTACCATTAACAGCACAAACGCCAAAGCGGCATAAATTCGCCCCCATGACCCGAGTCTTTCCTCAAGAAAGCTGTAAACACTAATCAACTGTGATTTTCGATAATATGAAACGGCGTATTTACAGACTACCCATACCACCGGCAGGATACAAATAGAAAAGATAAAAGGATGCCAGTTGCTGTCGAAGGCCTTGCCCGGTGTGGCAATATATGAAATACTGCTCGTATAAGCACTCATCACAGCAAGACCCGCCGCCCACGCGGGAATAGAACGACCGGCAACCATGAACTGGTCAGACGTCCGGCACTTACGGGTGTAATAGACACCCATTCCAATCAGCGCTGTACCATAAAGAATAAGGATGCCGATATCAATTCCACTCAGATTTCCCTGCATAATCTTTCAACTCCATTTTTGTTCTATTTTTCTGGTGTAATCCCCAGTTCTTGCACATACTGCTGAATCCTGTCATGCTCTTCCTGCCGAAAACGATGAAACGGTTCAGCCATAAAATCACTGCAGATACCGATACATGAAAGCGCACACTTAATACCCTTTAAGTAGCTCGACTCATACTGTCCTACAGTATAAATGGCGTTGCTTAGCTTCATTACCTTTTCATGCAGGACTTCGAGCTTCTGTAGGTCTTTTGCACACGCCGCATTATAAAGCCCGACATAAAGCTCCGGAAGGAGATTGGCCCCTCCACAGACACCACCGTGTCCACCTAACAAAACTGTCTCTGCCAGCAGTTCCTCCCGCCCCATAAGAAGCGTAAAATCCGGGTGGTCTTTAAGAAGACATTGAAGCCGGCGAAAATATATCATATTGCCGGAGCTGTCCTTTATACCTGCAATGCCCGGCAAGTCAGCCAAAGCTCGTATCGTTTTCGGCTCAAAAACCAGCTTGGTGTAGCTTGGCATATTGTAAAGAAACAACGGCAGCGGCAATTCAGGTGTTAGATGCTTGAGGTATTCGAGCAGCTCCGATTGTCCGGCGGGAAAGTAATACGGCGGCGCCAGCACAACCGCCTGCGCGCCGGCATCGCAGGCTTTGCGAGCAATGTTCACAGACTCTACAAAAGACGTATCGGTTATTCCGACCAGCACCGGAATCCGTTCCTTGACCTGTTTACAAACGCGTTCGATAACTTCATATCGCAGGCGGTAACTGAGACTCGGCGCCTCAGCCGTTGTCCCTAAGATAAATAAACCGTGTACACCACCGGCAAGAATATGTTCAATAAGCCGCTCCAGTCCCGCTGCATCGAGCGTGTCTCTGTCCTGAAGTGGCGTAACCATAGGCGGAATGATACCACACAGTGGCCTCGGTAATAAATTCGAATTCGATTTCATCTTTGTCAGTTCTCCATTTTACTATTAATATGGCCGCACAACTCAAGAAACGCCAGTACCCTTTCATCCGGAGTTCCGGCGTCAATATCTCCAACAACAACATCACACGGAGCATATTCGCGTGCGACTCTTTCCAGGTCTACTTGTATCGTCTCCAGTGATTTGTTTGCAAGGTCCGTCGGTTTGTACACAAGTGCACGCCGAGCATCAGTAAATGTTTCTTTAGCTCTGGCCAGGTTCGAATCTAATCCCATATCAATATAGCTAACGTTAGGAACACTGGCATAATCATCGATATAGGGATCGGCATTCCAGGCGCAGTTATGGATACCAATACGTCCAAACGTTTCAGCTATCCGACAATCGAAAGGAAGAAGAATATCACGATATTGCTCTGGTGAAATCATATTGACAAGGCAGTTGCTGATAGTAAGGAAATCAATCTTCACGCCGCTCTCCAATTGCCGCTCATAAAGCCGTCTTGCCCCCTCAATCATAGTAGTACATACACAATCGAAGAGGTGGCGGCAGCGTTCTGGACAGTCAATAAAATCATAGAACAGCTTTTCGCCACGCAAACGATAGGCGTTATTAATCACTCCCTGCCAGTTCATGAAGCCCTCAACCATTCCTTCGCTGCCGGCAATCCAGTCCACCTGAGCCATAAGCTCCCGGAAGAAATGATTATTGTCAAGGTCGGGGGGTTCTAAATGATCAAGCTCGTTATCACTTAAGTATTTATGTTCACAGTTTGGCCAGTTGTCCTCGGCATAAACAACCGGAACTCCATAAATTGCAGCCACGCTGATACACCCATAAGTTCCGGTTAATATATCCAGAGGTTTATCAAGCTGGTCGATTCCACCGATTCCTGTATCGGGGAACCGGCGTGTTAACTCATTACGCATCTCCAAAATCGTCCGGCGTCGATAAGCCGGGTCGATATGCCACCGCCGGCCAAAATCAATACCAATCGCCGAGTGATACCAATTCGGCGTAAAACCAATTTCCGTCCGCAGAAACTGTTCCTCACCCGTTGCAGGCCGCCGAGTGGCAGGTGCCGCCGGAGCTATATAGCTAATCAGTTGACATGTTTCTGTGGACATTGCACTATTTTCTGCCATTGGTTTTATTTTATATCCAGATTGCAGTATTGAAAAGCCAAAAGTCACAGGCCGATACTATAAGTACAAATAATCACTCTATCTATACAACACAGGATTAAAAGCCAAAACAATGAACTATGCACTAAAATATCATAACAGGATTTAGTATAATCGTTTATATGAGTGTCTCTCAAGAAATAAAACACAAAGCTATTGAATTAGGATTCGACCTGATTGGCATAACAGACGCCTCGCCTATCGATACCCGGCATATCGAGCTGTTAAGCCAGTGGCTAAAGTCCGGCTTCGCCGGCCGGATGAGCTATCTGCACAACAATTTTGAAAAACGCACTCAGCCCGCCCTGCTTTTGGAGAACGCTCAATCGGTAATCTGCGTCGGCCTCAATTATAAACCGCCGAAACAAAACCCAAAACACTCGGAACCAACTGTCCCAATGGGCAAAGTTGCAAGCTATGCTCAATATGAAGATTATCACCCGTTTATGAAGGAACGATTACGCAAACTAACTGAATTCATTGGTGCTATCAGCGGACGGCAGCACAAATTCAAAATTTGTGTTGATTCGATACCGCTTGCCGAACGGTCAATGGCTGTCAGGGCCGGTTTGGGCTTCATTGGAAAAAACCGAATGCTAATAAATCCCGCACTGGGCCCGCAGATATTTCTCGGTGAAATAATAACGACTCTGAAACTTTCAACCGATAATCCAATCATACACAATTGCTCGAACTGTGATAAGTGTATCACCGCCTGTCCGACACATGCCTTGACGCCTGATGGACAATTCGATGCAAATAAGTGTATAAACTATCTGACGATAGAATACAAAGGCCGGATACCTCCCAAACTGGCAAAAAAAACAGGCGACCGAATCTTTGGCTGCAACGAATGTATCATTGCATGTCCGTATCAGAATAATGCGCCTGTTTGCAAAAATAAACAGCTCAAATTCTATCACAATCGTACCAGGCTCGATCTGTTAAGAATTTTGAATTTAACACAGCAGGAATTTGACGCCGAGTTTGCTGATTCCACGATTAGACGTTCCGGCCTTGAACAATTGAAAAGAAACGCTCGAATCTGCCTTGATAATATCAACAGGTTTTCATAACATCCTTTTCAAGTCGCCCTGTCCCGCTACCTTCGACTTTAACTGCCTCAAAAGAGCTATTTCCATCTGGATGAGGTGGAAATCTACGCTCATGGTTCAAACAATAATATCGCTCTTGGTAAACCGGCGACCTAAAGCAGCGTCAGCCAGTGGTCGAAACCGCACTTCCAAAAACAGAATCACAATTCCCTTCGAATTGAGGAAGTTGTACAGCGTGGTCTCAAGCTCGCGGATAGTTTACAGCAGCTTGGTGTTGATACCGCAGGACAGATAAGAACCTTAAAATCTATTACAGAAATAACCGGTAACTTTCAATGGGATGCGCCCGAAAACATTCATCGCTCATTATATATTCAGGCCCGTCGAGCGGTACGTGAAATGGCTTTTAACAATCCCTTGTTGGATTTTGATACGATTTTGTTCGTCAAGTGTGCCCTCGGAACACTGCCTCGTATGTCAGACCAATACTACGGCTGGTGGTCACGGCCTGGAGGAGGCATTTATCTGCTTGAGAATTTCAAGAGCGAAAGGCCGCGTTTGCGCTGCCTTACGGAAAGCTGGCCGGCAGGAAGCTTTCTGAGACCGGAGCTTTCGTATGACGGTTCAAAGGCCAACAACATCTGCTCTTGAGAAAGCATATCTTCTATTACCCAAACAATTACAAGATAAGAAATAAGAAATGAAAAACAAATTACGGGGCAAGGAAAAAGTCCGTCTCACAGGAAGGCACTTCACAGCCTTGATATACGTCGGTGTCCTGGAGTGTATATATATCATCCACTGAGATGCCGATAAAACGGCTTTTCAGAAACTTTATATGGCCGTCCCCAAACAAAACATTCTGCCCGTTGCGATTGTGATTGATGCTGTTAAGAGTCAACAGTGCTCTGTTCAATTGCAGTCGAAACTGTTTGGAAAAATCCTCCGGCAGTTTCTCAAACAGCGGATTCATATCTGCCATTACAACTTTCCGGCACAGCAGTTTGCCGCTTGCTGTTTTACGGCAGTTTATTTGGAAACTGTAAGTTACATATCTTCTGCTGGGAAAATCTTTTAATCTTTTGATTTGCGAACCGGTAAGTTTCAGAGGTACTTCGCCTTTACAAGCAGGGCATACAAAGTTCTCTACGTCAACATAATCGTACTTCGGTAAAAGGTATATATGCCGATTATTGGAGTGATTCTCTCTGCCCTGGTCGCCCACCTTCCACCACGGTGCCCCCGCTATAGTCGCAACAGCAGGCGTTTGGCCGTCATAGTCCAAGATGTAATTGCTTAAGCCCTGATATACGCTGCCCATCTGCGCTTGGCAGCGCTGTCGTTGGTATTTTTGCCGGGCTGAGCTTAACGTAGGAATCAACACTCCAATAAAAAACAAAATCGCCGCCGCAACCACCGCCGTTTCAAACCAATTACGCCAGGCACCGATCTTAATCGTAACTTTTTTAGTCTGCTCGGTTGCGAGCAATTGCCGCAGTTGTTGCTGACCTGAATCTGCAAGATTTTTAACTCGCAAAATAGTATTTTCTACGAACTCATCCGGACATATCTCAGTCTCTACGCTGCCAAGTGGTTCGATTGCAGCTTTAAGCTTTTGTTGAATTCCGGCGGCTTCTTGGTTAGATAAGATTAACGCCTCAGCTTCGTCAGTCTCTTTCTGTGATGTCAGGCCTATGCAATAATTAAACAATAATTCTTTCTGCTCGTTGTTCAGCGGATTCATTAACTTTCTTTGCTCCCAACTGATGTTTTCCACTCTTTTGCAAAACGACCTACTGCAGTATGCAACCTGCTCTTTACCGTTCCGATAGGTATACTCAAAATCTCGGCCATTTGTTTGTAAGAAAATCCGTTAAAATAAGCAAAAATTAATATTTCTCGGAGGTTTTCCGGCATATCCGATATAATTTGCCTAACACGCAGGGAGGTTTCATCGTTTTGGAGCTGCTCGTAAGGCATTGTGCTGTCAGAAGTAACTGAATTCAACATATCATCAAATGACATGTCCTCCGAATCCGTCATAGTACCGATCGGGATGGCGTTTTTTCGCTGCCATTTGCGAAGTGCATCCTTTGCCTTATTGGCGGCTATTGTAAATAACCACGGACGCAAAGGCCGGTTTGTATCGAAGCTCTCTCTGCTGGTAAATAACTGTAAAAAAGTTTCCTGAAAAACGTCTTCAACAAGTTCTCGACGGTTTAAAAACATGCGCAGAAAGGCATAAAGTCCGTTTTTATAACGGTTTACGATTTCACGAAATGCAGCCTCTTCGCCGTCTGTATAAAGCGTCAGAAGCTCCCCATCAGTCAATTTTGTTAAATTTTTAGCCATAATTCCAACATAACAAGAATCTTCACAATAATACTATTATAAGCGATTGGCAGCTAAATTAAAATCTTAATCACAAGGATTTTACGTCTTTGAATTTAGATAAACTCTGCCCACCAAATACAAAAAACCTTAGTCTCAGCCAGATGTTAATATCGACAAGTATAATGTTTGCGTATATTTCTTATTCATCGGTTTATATCGGACGCAGGCTATAGTTCGAGACGTTTTTTACTTGACTAAAAAGCAATTAATTTATATAAATAAAGGTGGTTCGTTGTCCGTACAATCTGGCATCTGAGGATTTTTTATCTCCCTGCGGGCATAATATTTGTTTTTTCAACGAATAGAGGAGGAGTGAGTATGTGGAGCACAGAGTCAAGGCAAAAACTTTGTACGGCTCCGAAAATATTTGTACATTTCGATTAACAACATATTTTTTCAGGAAAATTATTACA
>CAZIAN010000214.1:0-8036 GCA_964537355.1 uncultured Pirellulales bacterium
TAGGCGGTGCTGATATTACACGCACGATAAGAGTACAATACGACATTCAACCCTACGAATACCCTATCTTTGATTTCGGAATGGCAACAAAAGGACCTGTACATTTCCTTGGCAATCCAACTGTAAATGGCGTAAATTCCAACAGTGAAGCTGATATATTTATAGAAAGCAACAATAACAATCTCGCCATGCTTGTTACCGGCAACTGTAACTTTGACGGCAATATCAGTGTCGCCAACTCGATTGCCAATGTTTCTCTTATGGGCGCTGTGCAAATAGCTGGCGATACTGGCCAGACAGCAATAGATAACCACGTCAACATTGGCACCGATCCTCCCCAATTCCCTGTCCCCGACACACAGCACTTCCAGCAGTATGCTACAGGCAGTGCAATTGATTCTTCGACCGACTTAACTAATAGCATGATCTTAACAAACGCCTATATAGCCGCCGGAACCAATCCAAACTTTGAGGGTAATATCACAATAGAGGGGATTCTTTATATCGAACAGCCTAATGTAGTTACTTTCGAAAGAAACGTTGCCTCCAATGGTATGATAGTGGCGGAAGGTGACCCTAACTTTGCCGGGGCAAACAACAGCATTTCCTTCCTCGGCAACTTTGCGACTAACCCAGTTCCTGCAGGAGTTCAGTTTGATGCGATTCGACAGGAAGAGGGCTCTTCAATACTGGCCCCGGCGTTTTCTGTAGAATTCGCCGGCAATTTCTCCGCCTTAAGCGGTGTTATGGCAGTAAGCGGCGCACACTTCTCCGGCAATGTCAGCGCCTTAATTGAAGGCACGATTCTTAATTACTCTGACAATCCGACAGTAATAGAGGGTAATGCAACACTGAATTTCGACCGGTCAAACAATATCACGGTCCCAGCCGGCTTTGATACTCACCGCATACTGACATACAATCCGGCCTCTTATGAAGAGATTCCACAATAAACTTCATTGATGGCTCAAATCGCAAGCTTGACAGAAATTGATGGAATAAGTTTCAATAGCCCGAGCCCCGCTCGACTAAGATTAAGGTTGCCATTTAGACATCAAGCAAGGGGCTTTCCTATAAGATTGCTTTTTTTCTGGTTTTTACCTTTTAGTTTTTACTTCCAATCGTGTACTATTCACATCAAAATAGAATATATCGTAAAATAATATGGCAAACGACCTTAAAAACTTGTTACCTCTCGGAGGCAATTGGCTTGTTGAAGTAATTGAAGAAGATCCCGTGAATCTTGAAACGTATCTGCACAACGGGGACAGCCAATTAAATGAGAACGGCCACGGATTTAAACTGCCGGACATAATCGGCATCCTGCCAATTCGAAACGCAGTTGCTTATCCCGGGACTATAACACCGTTGGCGATAGGTCGTCAGCGAAGCAAAGCCTTGCTCGCTGACACTACACCAAACGAATCCATCATTGGACTGCTCACACAGCGCAATCCTGATACTGATAAACCGAATTTTGAAAAGCTCTACTCGGTCGGAACCGCCGCCTCGATCCTCAAGGTCATAAAACTTCCCCAGGGTTCGATGCACGTCGTGGTTCATGGAATAAGCCGTTTCAAAGTAATAAAAAAGATAGCCACAAAACCATACTTAAAGGCCAAAATCAAGCCGCTTAATGTCAAAGTAAAAATGACAAAAAACCTTCAGGCACTCATCGTCGGCGTCCGCCATGCGGCCAACCGCGTCATTGAGCTAAGCCCCAACGTGCCTGAAGAAGCATCCGTACTGCTGGAAAATATCGAGAACCCTTCCGCATTAGCTGATTTTTTGGCTGCCAATCTCAGTATCGACATCGCAACTAAACAACAATTACTCGAAGAGCTTGACGCCGCCAAACGACTTAAACAAATATCAGTTATCTTAGCTAATCAACTGGAAGTGCTTGAGCTCAGTAATAAAATTCAGGGCAGGGTCAGAGAATCCATAGATAAAAATCAACGGGAATATTATCTTCAGGAACAGCTAAAAGCCATTCAGACCGAGCTTGGCCAAAAGGACCTCAGAACTGACGAGCTGAAGCAAATCAATAAAAAAATCACAAAAGCTAAAATGCCCAAAAAAGTCGAACAAGAGGCTCTTCGAGAACTGGACAGATTGAGTAAAATACCTCCCGCATCACCGGAGTACAGTGTCATCCGCACGTATCTGGATTGGGTCTGCGAACTGCCCTGGTCAATTCAAACCAGCGACCAACTCAACATCAACAAGGCACAGCGAATATTAAATACCGACCACTTTGATCTGCGCAAGGTAAAAAAACGTATCCTCGAATTCCTGGCTGTTCGCAAACTAAATCCAACGGGCAAAAGCCCCATTCTTTGCTTTGTCGGCCCGCCCGGCGTAGGTAAAACTTCACTCGGCAAATCCATCGCACGAGCTATGGGAAGAAAATTCGTTCGTATATCACTCGGAGGGATAAGAGATGAAGCCGATATCAGGGGACATCGAAGAACTTACATCGGCGCTCTGCCCGGCAGAATCCTGCAGGAGTTGAGAAAATGCGGCAGCAAAAACCCCGTATTCATGCTCGATGAATTAGATAAAATAGGAAGTGATTTCAGAGGCGACCCGGCAAGTGCGTTGCTGGAAGTCCTTGACCCGGAACAGAACTTCAGCTTTACAGACCATTACCTCGACCAGCCTTTTAATCTATCAACCGTAATGTTCATCGGTACTGCAAATTATACCGAGCCTGTTCCGCCGGCACTGCGTGATAGAATGGAAGTCATTGAACTTCCCGGCTACACAGAAAATGAAAAACTCAACATCGCAAAAAAATATCTGGTTCCTCGCCAGATTAAAGAGCACGGCCTGAGCAAAAACCGATGCACCATAAAAGAGGATGCAATTCTCGCGATAATTCAAGGCTATACACGCGAGGCGGGAGTCCGAAACCTCGAAAGAAATATCGCAGCTATCTGCAGGTCCGTCGCCACGGAAATTGCCAAAGCCAAACAAAGACGAGCAACCATCGGCAAAAAGGACTTATTGAAAATCCTGGGCCCTGCCCAATTCGAATCGGAGCTGGCCCTGCGAACCGGAATACCGGGTGTCGCAACCGCGCTGGCTTATACACCTTTTGGCGGCGAGCTGCTTTTTATCGAATCGGCCTCTATGCCGGGCCAGGGTAAGCTGCAACTCACGGGCCAAATCGGCGACGTTATGAAAGAAAGCGCACAGGCCGCTTTTTCTATAGTAAAAGCAAATGCCAAAAAACTAAATATTGACGAAGACCAATTTAAAAATTTCGATTATCACATTCACGTCCCTGCAGGAGCAATCCCCAAAGATGGTCCAAGTGCCGGCGCAGCAATATTTACATCACTGGTCAGTCTGCTCCTCGGCAAACCAATCCGGCCGGATGTAGCAATGACGGGTGAAATAACCTTACGTGGACTGGTCTTGCCCATTGGCGGCCTGAAAGAAAAAATCTTAGCGGCTCAACAGGCCGGCATAAAAACCGTTATAATCCCTGCAAGGAACAAAAAAGACCTCCCCGATGTCCCCAAAGAAGCCAAAAAAAACCTGCAGTTTAAATTTGCTAAAAATACCAACGATGCGCTCAAATTCGCTCTGGGCACCGATTAAACGTAATTATCATTATTTCTTTAAGCCTCTATCCCCGTTCTTTTGATAATCGCTACCGCATTGGCAATTCCATCTTCATGGCGGATTTTTTTACCCAACGCTTCGGCATTTTGCCGAATGGTCTGGTCCATCGTTACTTCGCGGATGGCGGTAACCAGCTTTTCAACAGTCATTTTTTTCTGTGGAATGGGTTTACTACCCGCACCAAGCGAGTGAACACACCGCCCCCAATAGGGTTGGTCGCCAAAGAAAGGGCAAATAATGGTGGGACGACCTGCCCGTAATCCTGCGGCTGTTGTACCGGCACCCCCATGATGCACTACTGCCGCCATACGCGGGAAAAGCCAATCGTGTGGGACTTTGCCAATTTTGAAAATCATCTCTGGCAAATCATCCATAGCCAATCCGCCCCACCCTGTAGCAATAATACCCCGCGCATTCGCTTGTTGCAGAGCCTCAATCACTATGTTTGCTATCCGTCGAGGATTGCGACCGGACATACTCCCAAAGCCAACATATACGGGCGCTTCGCCTTCATCGAGAAAAGCTTTCAATTCGGCCGAAGGTTCCCATTCGTTCAATCTATTCAAAAACCAATACCCCGTTATATACGCATTGTCGGGCCAATCATTTGGGCGTGGCACGACATGTGTGCTGAAAGGGTGCAGCACGGGAATCGGCCGACCATCCGCCATGTGCAGCACACCGGAAGATTTGGGAAATTTTTGAAGGCCGAGTATATCCTGCCGAAATTTATTTACCGTCCCGTTATACATACGAAAACCCATGCGTACGAATGTATATGTGAGCTTGTTGTACCAACCGCCAATATTCCAATTTGGAAAACCAATGGTAGGAGATTCGACTGTCGGTACAATCATAGGCAGGGGAATCGCCATCATCACGGGCACACCGAGCTTTTCTGCGATATGCACTCCACCTAATGCTTTGGGGTGGAAAATCACAATGTCAGGCTCGGCCGCTTGCGCCGCCTCCCATGAATCTTTGAGCATTTGCCTATTGATCGGCTTGGCTTTCTTCACCAAACTTATCATTGTTTTAATTGAACCTAATATGCCGTTTGTATTTTCCATTGCATCACGGCCCGCGTCAGAGTCCATCAGTTTGAGTAGTTCATCCGTCATGTAGCCATAGCCGAGTCCGTGGGAGCGAATAAACTGCTCAAAGCTGGCACTGGTGCAGAGCGTGACTGTATGTCCTGCCGCTTTTAAGCCTTTGCCTAATGCCACAAACGGCTGGACATCGCCGCGTGAACCGATAGTGATGATAAATACGTTCATTCCGAACTTCCCATATGACCTTATAAATGTACTTTTCACAGAGATCTTTGGATATTACAAAAATGACCCAGACACATTTTCGTTGATTCAAACGCAAATTTGTCAATGGGAATCTCCGAAGGATTTACCAAAATCAATCCCTCTATTTCTGCTCTGTCAAAATCAGTGGGAAGTGTATTAATTCTCGAATAAAAGGACAAATCACAAACGTTATAAATCACACCTTTATATTCATAAATATTTGGGAAAGAGCCTAAATATTGAAGATCTCCAATCTCGATGTTTAATTCCTCTCTTATCTCTCTTTTGATTGCATCTTCTGCAGATTCCTTGGGATCTACAAACCCTCCCGGTAAATCCAGTTTTCCCTTACCCGGCTCTTCGCCTCTTTTGGTCAAAAGTATCTTCTGGTCATACTCCAATATTACAGCAACCGCTGCAGCTGCATTTTGATAAAATGTGAAGGAGCACTTCTTACAATTGATTTTTTTAACACCATCGAAAAGTATGTCTCCCGCCCCGCAGGAAGGACAATAGTTAAATGTTTTCATATCCTTACAATACCCCATAAGATAATACATTCATTTGAGCTTACTCGATACCTTCACCACATCCACCATTTCAGCTACATCATGCACGCGTACGATTGAAACACCTGCCGCGACGCAAAGAGCAACCGTTGCGGCCGTACCGAATACCCTCTCTGATGGCCTCTCTCTGCCAATGAGCTTTCCGATAAAGCTTTTCCGGCTTGTCCCTGCCAGAACTCGATAACCGGTAGCGATGAATTTATTGATATTTCTCAATAGTAAAAGGTTATGCTCTAACGTCTTGCCGAAGCCGATTCCGGGGTCTATAAAAATCATATTTTTTGCAATGCCGAAATCCTCTGCTCGTTTGGCCCGACCTACCAGATATTCCATAACCTCACCAACCACATCCTCGTACTTCGGCTCTACCTGCATTGTTGCAGGCGTGCCCTGCATATGCATCAAGACAACCGGCACATTGTGCTTGGCCGCCAGTTCGGCTATCCGCTCATCACTCAAAGCAGTTATATCGTTCAGCATACCCGCCCCTGCTTCCAGGGCGGCTTTGGCAACTTCATACTTGCAGGTATCAATGCTGATCGGCACACTTATCTTTTCACACAGCGCCCTTATCACAGGAACTACGCGTTCTATCTGCTCTTCATTTGAAACGGATGCAGAACCAGGCCGGGTCGATTCACCGCCTATATCTATTATTGCGGCACCTTCGGCTGCCATTTGCATACCACGCTCGACCGCTCTTTCAAAATCGAAGAACTGACCACCGTCACTGAAAGAGTCCGGCGTAACATTCAAAACTCCCATCACAACACAACCCGCCGAAAAATCCAGCTTTCCTCTCGGCCACTCAACAATATTATCACAATGACTTTTCATTTTACATTTTTACTTTTCACTCGTTTCGAATCCAATCCCTTTGAGCTTTTTAGCTAAAGCACTGTTTCTGTCTTCAACAAAAACCTTCGTATTTTGAAATTCTCTGCGGATGTGATAATTTTTCCGCAGCCCGTCAAAATATTCACCCCTTTTGTCTTCAGGCTTCTCAGCAATCTGGCGGAGACGTTTATCATCTTCTCTGATATCGTAAATCTTCCGCACAGCATCAAGTAAAGCCCCCTGTTCATTACCTGTACTCGGTTCTATTCTCAACTGACGGACAACAGGTTCGGGCAAAAAATCTTCTATACCATACTTGGGGCTAAGTCCAAAATGTTCACAAACCGCTTTATAAATCATAATCATACCGGAAATCTTACCATCCAGTGAATACCCGGCAATATGCTGCGTACCGATATCAACCATCTCCAAAAGCTCTATATCGATATTCGGCTCGTTCTCCCAGACATCAAGAATCACAGCGTTTAATCGCCCCGACTGTATCACCGCTTTCAATGCCTCACTGTCAACCACTCCACCGCGCGAAGCATTAACAAACACACACCCTTTCTTAAGAGATTTGAAAAATTCCTCGTCAGCCAAATGATACGTCTTGTCAATACCTTCAAACGTCAATGGCGTATGGAACGTAATAAAATCGCAATCATACAACTCTTTTAACGGCAGATATTTCGCCTCGCCAGTTTGCCTCTGTAAAGGAGGGTCGTTCAGATATATCTGCATCCCTAAAGCCGAACACTTCTTCGCCACCCTGCTTCCGACATTGCCAACACCTATAATGCCTATCGATTGGCCTCCGAGATTAATATCACATTTCTGAGACACTTCAAGCAGTCCGGCAATAACATATTCCGCCGCCGAGTTGGCATTCGATCCAGGCGCCGACGTAAAACCGATATTGTTCCGCCGCAAAAAGTCAATATCGACATGGTCAAAACCGATAGTGGCTGTAGCTGCAAAACGCACCTTGCTGCCGGCCAGCAAATCCGCATTAACCTGCGTAATACTGCGAACCAAAAGAACATCGGCATCAGAAACAACACCCCGCGTTATCTCTCGACCACCAACAGTTATAACCTCACCGATAGAAGAAAAGCACTCTGCCACAAACGGAATATTCGCATCTGCAATTATCTTCACTTAACCATCGTTCCTTTTTACGGATTTCTTGCTTTACTTCTTAAACAAAACAGTCTTATCGAAAAGTATATTGAATTCAATACGAATAGCAAGAAAACTGTAACATCCATTTTAAACCTTGGAAATATTCACTTGACGAGAAGATGGTTAATATGATATATATTGATTAAGATGACCTTCGGTGGAAGGAGGCAGCATCAACTCGTAAGGTATTTTTAAATACCAATTTGCCAATCCCGCAAAAGCGGCTTCTTGATGCTTACCGAAAAAAATGAATATATTTATAAAGCATAAAGAAGCCTTCATAATTGCTTTAATTCAGTTAATAGAAAAATTATTATGTATTCCAAATTATTAATTATTGTTATTGTAGTCTCAAATTTGTTATTTAGTTTAATTACAGTTGCCGCCCAGGCTGATATCACCAAACCGGGGGATATAATCTTTGGCGTACCTAACGATTCAGATTGGCCTGGTAATGAAGCGCCTCCACTGGCGATTGATGATAACACCTCGACAAAGTATCTGCATTTCAAAG
>CAZIAN010000215.1:0-1107 GCA_964537355.1 uncultured Pirellulales bacterium
GGTTGCGTTCGGCCCAGTCGATATAGTCCGGCCCGGAAACACTCCCCTTACCGCCGCTGGAACCCCAGAACGTCTGCACGAAAACAAGGCGTTCCGCATTGTTAAATGGCAGCGGACTGAATAGGACGCCATGAACTACACTGAAAAGGGCTGTATTGGCGCCTATCCCAAGAGCTAACACTATAATCGCCGTGAGGGTGAAGCCCGGACGTTTCTTTAGCATACGCAAGCCATATTTGATGTCAGCGATGAAATTACTCATTTCTTTCCTTATTTCTTATTCATCATTCGATATTTACTATTCATAACGCAGCGCCTCCATCGGATCGATCGTTGCGGCGCGATAGGCCGGGAGCAGGCAGGCCGCCGTGGCGGTCATCAGGAAGAGCAAACCGACCGAGATAAATGTCACTGGATCATGCGGCGAGATGCCGAAGAGAAATCCCGCCAGAAGGCTTTGGGATGCCCAAGCCAGCGCCCATCCGCAAAACACTCCAGCTAACACGGGCTTCAGTCCCTGCTTCAGGATGAGTTGAAATAGACTGGCACGATTCGATCCCAGTGCCATACGTATGCCAATTTCATGCCGACGATAGGAGACAACGCATGAGAGGACCCCAAAGATGCCGATCATGGCGAGCGTCAGAGCCAGTACGGCAAACAGGCCCATCAAGGTCGAATGGTAGCGGCGATGAGCAGTGTCCGCACGCAGGCGTGCGTCCATGGTTTCGATGTTGGCAAAGGCCAACGAAGGATCCAATACGTTCAATTCGCTCCTTAGACGATTGATCACCGATTCTGCCGGGGCGTGGATCTTGGCGACCAAGAACATCCCCCGTATGGTATAGGTGAGGAACTCTTTCTGCTGATAAGGAACGTAGAAGGTGGGCTCGGCAGGAGCCTCGCGTCCTTGGCCTTTAACATCTGCACTGACACCGACAATGGTCATCCAAGGCCGCCAGCGTCCGGGACCTAGTTTGATGCGTTGCCCCAAGGCTTGGCCTTGGGGGAAGCAACGCTGGGCTAGAGATTGGTTGACGATCACAACCGGATCGCCCTGCTCATCGACGGGGGTGAAGGTCCGGCCATCTAGGATGGGAATGTCCA
>CAZIAN010000215.1:1117-7978 GCA_964537355.1 uncultured Pirellulales bacterium
AGGCACTGGTAGTAGTTGGTGCTGACCGAGGTATAGTTGGCTCGCAAGGCGTCTCCTTCGACAATGGCCGCGCCCCGGTTTTCAATGGTGAAGGGACGCTTGAAATGGACGTCACCCAAGGGCAAGTCACTGACCAAGGCGGCACGACTGACCTCAGGCAAGGCTTCCACCCGATCTGTCAACCGACGATAGAAGCTTCTCAATACGTTGTCATCGTCATAGGCCCGGCCATACAAGGCAACCCGGGCGGTCAGTATTTGCTTCGATCCAAATCCGGGGTCTATGTGCATGACGCCTTGGAAGCTACTCCAGAGCAATCCCGCGTTGATCAATAATAGCGTGGCAATGGTCACCTGCGTTGCGACCAACCAGAATCGGCTCTGCGACCCTGCCGCATTACCGTCACTTTCCCGACTCTTTAGAACATCAGCATTGTCATGTTGCCTGAGGACATGAACCAGGGGAACCATCGCCATCCCCACACCCACCAGCAACGACATCCCGAAACCGTAGGCCACAATCACCGGGTCAACGGCAATCTCTTCGGCTCGCGGCAATCCATAGGGCGCGCAAATCTTCAGCAAATGGATGAACCATACCGAGAGTGTGACACCCACCAAGCCGGCCATCACCGACAGCAGAGAGCACTCAGTCAGCCATTGACGCAAAATCTGGAGATTCCCCGCGCCGAGTACCTTGCGCACCACCAGTTCTTTACGGCGTTTGCCCAGACGGGTCAAATAGAGATTCACAAGATTCGCCGATCCAATCAAGGTCACACAACTGACGGCGCCAAACAGAATCCACAAAAGTCGTCCCGCCCCGCCAAGGCGTTCCTTGAGCAGCGATGTAGGAACAAATGAGATCGAGCCTGCAGCAGCACTAGCCTGTTTTTCGGTATAGCCCTGGGACAACTGCTGCAACCGCTGTCCCAGTTGCTCGGTGGAAATGCCAGCCTGCACGCGGCCCACCACATTGAGAAATCGATCATCAGTCTCACTGATTTGCTCAGCTGTTGGTACCAAAGGTGCCCAGTAACTGGCATAGCGACGGGGATAACAAAAACTCGGCGGCATCACGCCGGCAATGGTGACGGGTTTGCCATCAAGCAAAAAGACTTGGCCAATCACGTCGGAGCGGCTGCCATAACGCTCACGCCATAGCCCATCGCTGAGCAACACCAGGTTGGCCCCACCAGCGGTATAGTCCTCCGGTGAAAACAGGCGCCCCAACACAGGGGTCACGCCAAATGTGTCAAAGAACTCCGGCGATACCCGTATCCCCCAGGTTCGCCGCGGCATCCCAACCCCCGAGAGAGTGCACCATTCTTCCGAGAAGGCAGCCACACTCTCGAAGCCTTCACTCTCAGTACTCAAGGCCTGAAACTCAGATACCGACAACTGTGGCTCGGTCCGATCCGACGACTGGTGACGTAACTGAACACGAACGAGCCGCTCGGACTCCGGAAACGGCAGAGGCTTCAACACGACTCGGTACAACACGCCTAACATGGCCGTGTTTACGCCTATACAGAGCGCCAGTGTCAGCACTGCTATGGCGGTGAAGCCGGGATTCTTAATGAGTTGTCGAATACCGAATTTTATGTCGTTTAATAGAGTACTCATTGTTGTTCTCATCCATCAATTATCAATAATCATTTATAATTTCTTTTATTCATATCGCAACGCCTCCAGGGGATCGATCTTCGCTGCCCGGCGCGCTGGGATGTAGCAAGCTACCAATCCGACCGCCATTAACAATATAGACACAGCCACAAAGGTCGAAGGATCGGTTGGAGTCACACCGTAAAGAATACTTCTGAGCACACGTGTAAGGGCCAATGCTCCCGCGGTGCCAATGATCAAGCCTACAATAATCAGTATCAATCCTTTCTTGATTACATGTTTGAATACGTCTATACGCTGCGCGCCCAAGGCCATTCGGATACCAATATCCCGTGTGCGCTGGCTGACTGAATAGGCCATGACACCATAAAGACCAATCGCCGCCAGCAGCAAGGCCGCTCCGGAAAATAGACCAAGGAGTATAAACATCAGGCGACGATCAGCAATGGAATTGGTCAGATCTTTTTTCAGTGTACGGACATTGGAAATGGGTTGCTCCGGATCCAGCTTGTAGATTTCACTACGAATGGTTTCGGCGAGACTGAGTGGTGGTACGTCGGTGCGCACTACTAAGCTGCACTGAAAGAAACTAAAAGCCTGAGGTAGATAAATTCGTTCCATTCTTATTCTTTCGAGGCTGCGGTGACGGACATCGCCGACGAGGCCGACGATTTCCCATGACTCACCCAAAAACCACACACGCTGTCCGAGCGGATCTTCGTTTGGAAACACCTTGCTCAAAAGCGCCCTATTAATAATGGCTACTCGCCGAGCATGCACAGAATTGTCGCTTTCGGTGAAAACACGCCCTTTCAAAAGCCCTATGCCCATCGCCCGATAGTAGTTTCCGGAGACGAAGTCGTAATCGGTATTGATGTAGAACTCATCCTGATCAGGTTGTCTTTCAGCGCGAACAGAGTTGTCGGTCGCTCCACTCATCGGCAGGGTGGTCGCTGAGCCAGCCGCTTGCACACCAGGCAAGGATTCTAATCGTTGGATGATCTGCTTGATGAAAGTGGCACGCCGTTCACCATTGGGATATTTCTGATCGTTTAGAGAAATGTCCATGGCGAGAACATTCTCAGGATCGAATCCAGTCGGAACGGACTGCAATCGAAACAGTGTTTTCAACAATAAGCCTGTGCCTATCAGCAGGACCATTGCTAAGGATACTTCCGCAACAATCAGTCCTCCACGAACGATGCCCGAGCTTGCCTGACAGATACGTGCTCCTTCTTTTAATGTCTCATTCAAGTTGGGCCTGGCAAGTTGCCAGGCTGGAGCCAAACCAAACAGCAGGCCTGTCACAATGGACGCCAGCAGCCCGAAGCCAAGGACATGCCCATCGATGCCAATCCCCTCCACGCGGGGCAGGCTGGCCACACTCCATTGCTTGAGCACGTCCAATCCCCAGAAAGACAGCAGCAAACCTAATCCGCCGCCGAGTAGCGCAAGCACCACGCTTTCAGTCAACAGTTGTCGTACTACGCGCCACCGGCGCGCCCCAAGAGCCACGCGCAAGGCCATTTCCTTGCGCCGTACCACTGACTTGGCGAGCAGAAGACCGGCGACATTGGCACACGCAATCAGCAGTACTAAGCCGACCGCGCTGAACAGAATCCAGAGCTGGAAACGTATCCGTCCAGTGACATCTTCTTTCAAAGGGACAACCGCTACACTCCACATCTGTTTGTACTCGGGATACAGGGGATTAATGCGCTGCTTAATGGCCTGCATTTCCGCGCGCGCCTGTTCCAAAGTCACACCGGACCTGAGTCGTGCAATAACTCTGAGTCGATTATCACGCCGGTTGTGGTGCCATGATTCACTCCCGAATACAAAAGGCACGAGAACATTACTCTGGTGAGGAAGAAGCGGTCTGGGCGGTAGAACACCTATCACAGTGCGGTTCTCGCTGCCCAATTGAATCGAGCGTCCTATCAGATTCGAAGCGCCGCCAAAGTACCGTTGCCAAAAACTATGGGTCAGTATGACCACTTTGTCTTTGCCCGGTTGATCTTCATCAGGCAAAAAGCCCCGGCCCAAGAACGGCTGCACACGTAGGATATTTAGATAACTCGCAGACACCTGCAGGACATTGAGTCGCTCCGGTTGCCCTTGGCCGGTCAGATTCAGGTGAACTCGTCGCACAGCCGACATACCGTCCATCACCTCGCTCTGCTCTTTCCAGTCCATGAACTCTGCTGCCGCCACAGAGTTGCGTCCGCGTCCGTCTGCTGAAGGATCACTCCAAAGTTGCACGATTTGATCCGGCTGGTCATACGGCAACGGACGCAATAACACCATATTAACCACACTGAACAGGGTCGTCGTCGCGCCGATTCCCAAGGCCAGGATCAAAATCACTGTGATAGTAAAACCAGGATTCCTTCGGAGCATCCGTATAGCGTATTTGATGTCATTGAAAAAAGTACTCATTATATTAATCCTTTTCTTGTTTGTGGTTTCCTGCAGTCACCTACTACCAGCCGAAAACCAAATTGCCAATCGCATTCATATCGTGTTGCCGTGACTTTTGGCTGGATTCTGTAACCAAAGCAAGTATCACACACTGGCTTGTGTATGATTCTCCTTTGTTACTATCGTTTCTTCATCGACGATTCGACCGTCAAACAGGTGCACGCTCCGGTGGGCATAGTGGGCGTACCGTTCGTCGTGGGTTACCATGCAGATTGTGGCCCCTTCGCTGTGAAGCTCCGCCAACAGGTCCATCACGGCCTTGCCATTGGCCGAGTCGAGATTTCCAGTCGGCTCATCGGCCAGCAGAATCGCCGGCGTTCCGGCCAAGGCGCGTGCTACGGCCACACGCTGCTGCTGACCGCCGGAAAGCTGGCTGGGATAATGTTTCATGCGGTGCGCCATGGCGACACGCTCTAAGGCGTTATGCACGCGTTGCTGTCGTTCGGCCTTGGGCATACGCCGGTACGTCAAGGGTAGTTCCACGTTCTCGTGCACGGTTAGATCCCCAATAAGGTTAAAACTCTGGAAGATAAATCCTACCTCTCTGTTCCGAATGCGTGCTCGCTGCGAGGCCGATAGTTCCGCGGCTGGAGAGCCGTTAAGCCAGTAATGACCTTTTGTGGGTGAATCCAGCAAGCCCATGATCGACAGAAGCGTGGATTTACCACAACCTGAAGGCCCGGCTATAGAAACATAATCACCTTTTTGTATCTTCAGGTGCACTCCCGAAAGGGCATGTGTTTCCACCTCTTCCGTGAAAAAAACTTTATGAAGATCTTCAATTTTAATTAATGCATCGTTCGAGTCTGACATTATTTATTCTCCTGATTCCATATTACTACTTGTAATCATAACTGTCTTTTTTCTATCAACTGCCAACTACTTCAATCGTAATTTATCCTCCATATCCCACTGCGATACATCAGAGAGGATGATCTCATCTCCAACAACCAGACCATTGAGTACCTCGATAGTACTGACTGAGGTTTTTCCGAACTGTACCTGGACGCGCACAGCGAATCGACCGTTCTCGATAAGTTTAAACAGCTCGACCTTGCTGTCTGCGGAGGCGAACACGGGGCGGCCCACGTAGAGTATGTCGATGAGCTGCTCGATTTCTATTGTCCCTATCACCGATAAATCAGGTCGGGCCCCCTTGGGTAATTCCCCATCCAGGGATATGTCCACCGTTACATTGCCCTCCATAACAGTCGGTTCGATGCGGGATACGCGACCAGATACAAGCCCATTATAAGTATCAATCTCGGCAGGCAATCCAATACGCACGTCCCGGGCCTGGCTCTGGGGAATCTGCAGGCGCGCCATCAGCCGCTCCGGATTCGTGATCCGGGCCACCATCTGACCCATAGAGACCTGCTGACCCAGTTCAATGGGAAGCTGAATCGGAGCCAGAATACCGACTGCTCCGGCACGCACCTTTAATGACTCGTATTCTTCTTTTCGCAGATTATACTGAGAACGCGCCTGCTCAAGAGAAGCTTCTTCCAGCGCCAATTGCGCCGGTTTGGTCTGATTACGGAATACGTCAAATCGTCTCGTCTCGACCTCTAACTGATTTTCCTGTTGCTCAACGTTACTTTCTGATAATTTAATTCTAAGCTCGGAAATCAAACCATCCTCATATTGCTTTTTGTCCACTTCAAACGTGAGTTTGGCATTACTGACGACGGCTTTGGTTGCTGCAATACTGGCTTCGAGACCTAATTCCTGATCAAGGAGTTGGGCCTTTCGGGCATTATATTGCGCCAACGCCGAGTTGAGTTGACTCTGGGCATCCTTCCAATTCAATTCCAACTGGGGATTGCTAAGCTCAAGAATAACAGTATTAGGCTCGACAGGGGCTCCGGCCTGAATCAAAATGCGCGTTGCACGACCGCTAACCCGTGAGGGCACAACAAGCATATCTTCCGATACAAGCGTGCCTACACCACGTACTTTAAGGATAATATCACCTCGTTTCACATCGTCTATGAGTACCGTTTGACGTTCAACGGTTGGTGCTGCCGGTTCCAGACGTGACAGACCCACGGTAATTGCGGCAATGGCTCCCAACGTTATTATCACGACAATGACGCGAATCACAATACGCCGGACTTTTCGAGATTTTCTTGGTATATCCATGTAGAGTCTTATATACAATTCGCGTGCCAGGATGATTTATTGCAGGATCGGACATTTTGGCATCGAAAACACAGATTTACAGCCACGCATACTCAATTAAGTGTCCGATTTTAGAAAAACATGTCCGATATCGGACAGAGTCTTCCGAGTTCACACATTAGGAAACGTGCTGTGGGCCCTGCTCAATAGGCAATCTCAATAGCGCCCGACAGCCCGGCCGTTCCTGATGGTTAATGAGTGTCAGATAGCCCCCATGAGCCTCGGCGATCTGGCGGCTCAGGGCTAAACCGATACCGGAACCCTGGGGCTTCGTCGTAAAGAACGGCACAAAAGGGTCCGTGGTGGTCTCTAAGCCGGGTCCGTCATCGTCAATCCAAACCACAAGAAATGAGCCGGCGATTTTCCACGTAATCACCACGTGCTCACTGGTTGGCCGGTTAGCTTCCAGACTGGCCTCCACGGCGTTGGAAACAACGTTAATGAGAAGCTGATCGAGTTGGCTGTGATCAGCCTGAATCATCAGATCAGGGCCACGTATGATTTCCACCGGTAAGCGCGTTTCTAAACTCATTACACGCCGTATCCATGTCTCAACTTTCATCTCATCAAACGT
>CAZIAN010000216.1:0-4672 GCA_964537355.1 uncultured Pirellulales bacterium
AGCTCGTTTTCTGTCATCCAATCATCAATGATCAGAGAGAGCTTGGCCTGTTTTAATATGTTCTCCTCTTTTATATAATCAGGGATAGTTCCATACTCCTTTATCTCAGACAGTTTCTTTTGTACCTTCCGGCTCTGATTGTCTAATTGCTGCGCCTTACTGATTATTTCAGATAGATCAACCGGCACAACTGTTACCCCGGAATGCTGCAGTAATTTTTCACTAAATCTTACAGTTTGGAATGGAGCAGGTCTTGCGCCAATGGCACCTATTCGTGCATTACGTAATCCCTTAACTATCCTACAGAGGCGAGCAAAAAAATCGATGTCTTTTTGAAATATATCACTATCAATATCACAAGTATGTTCAGAGGTATCGGTGAAAGGGATTCCATATTGGTACAGATTATTGCATACGGATAGTTTTCCACAAAATGCGTCCCTCCTGCTTTTGACATCGACCGCATCTACTCTATCGTTGCAGGCCTGAACAAGTACCGGCACATTAAGTTTAGATAAATTCAGAGTCTGTATAACGCCCAGTTCATCACCAAAATTCGGAAGAACTACTATGATACCATCAATCTGATCCCTTTTTTCGTTAAACAACTTGGCACATTTTTGGGCATCGACAAGTGTCTCAATGGCTCCGTTTGGAGTTGCACTGTCTGGAGGAATCACATAAGAATATCCAAGTGAATCAAGCTTCTTCAATAATTGTTTTCTTCCTTCCTGGGCCAGCTTGGGATTAAAAATACCTCTGGTACCTACAATCAGACCGAATGATAATTTTTTCTGTATAATATTCATTGTTGTTTTTCCTTTATATGCCGATTTTACTGCTCTTTGGTATTAAGCTTGTCAATTGCGACAGCCAAAAGAATCACAAATCCCTTTATAACCTTCTGCCAAAAAGGTGGGACCCGGAGTATTATCAGTCCGCTATTGAGGACGCCGATAATCAAAGCCCCTAAGATAGTACCAAGCACCGAGCCTTTTCCACCGGACAGCGACGTTCCTCCTATTACCACCGCAGCAATCGAGTCAAGCTCATAACCATCACCTGCTGTTGGGGTGGCGGAGTTCAGTTTTGATGTAACAATAAGTCCCCCCACAGCCGCAAGGGCACCCGTCATAGTATATACGAGGAGTTTAATCCTGTTGACGTTCAAACCGGAGAGTTTGGCCGCTCGCTCATTTCCTCCGACAGCGTAAACGTATCTGCCAAACCTTGTTTTCTTAAGCACAATAACGACAATCACTACTATCGCAGCGCAAGTCCAGACCTGGACAGGTACACCAAGGAACCAGCCAGTACCCAAATATCCGAATGTTTTGCCAAGACCGGTTATCGCGGCCCCCCCGGTCCAGAGTTCGGTCAGGCCGCGGGCTATTGTCAGCATCGCCAGTGTTGCGACAAAAGGAGGAATCTTGAAACGGGTAATCATCAAGCCGTTGAAAAATCCAAGAAACGAACCCACAATCAAACCTGCCATCACCGCTCCAGGCAAAGTAAAGCCGACGAATAGATTGAAGGCAGGCAATTCTAATCCGTTCTTGAACAAGCCGGCCATGATTGCTCCGCTAAGGGCAAGAATCGATCCGACTGACAAGTCGATCCCTCCGGTCAGGATTACAAGAGTCATACCTACCGAAAGACATGTGTTGACAGAGACCTGCCTTAAAACAAGCCAGAAGTTATCTTGTGTGAAGAAACCTTCTGCGCAAACACTGAAGATCACCAACATCAGCAATAGAGCCAGCAGCGATTGAAATCTAACTAAAATCTCCTTGTGGTCTTTTAACTTTAAATATTCCATAATCTTCATAATCTTATATTCATGAAGAATACTGTAACTTAAAACTTTTCGGTATTGCCGCCTTCATAATCAACTCTTCCGTGGCCTGTGAAAGTGTGAACTCCGCTGTCTGCTTTCCTTCTGATAACACAATGATTCGATCTGCAATAGCCATGATTTCCGGTAATTCCGAAGAGACCATTACTATAGCAAGGCCTGCCTGGGTGAGTTCACTTATAAGTCTGTAGATTTCGTTCTTTGCATTAACATCGATTCCTCTGGTCGGTTCATCCAGGAGGAGAATCTGTGGATTGGTAGCAAGCCACTTGGCAATTACTACTTTCTGCTGGTTTCCACCGCTCAAGTTCTCGACGATCTGATGAACGGATGGTGTCTTGATCCTCAAACGCTCAACATAGTCTTGCGCCAGCCGAGTTTCAAGCTTGGTACTCAAGAGTCCGAAACGTTCTGTCTGTTCCAAACTTGCCAAACTAATGCTTTTAGCAATCGACATTTGAAAAACCAGGCCTTCCAGCTTTCTGTCTTCGGTGATAAAACCTATCCCTGAATTGATCGCGTCGGTTGGTGAGTTAACCTTGACCTCTCGGCCATTTAAAAAGATACTTCCTGAAGAATTTTTGGGATGAAGGCCGAAAATCGTTTCCAACAATTCCGTTCGGCCGGCTCCCATCAAACCAAATAAGCCCAGAACTTCGCCCGCTTTTACAGTAAAACTGACATTGTCCACAACATAGTCATCCTGGCGTCTCGGATGGGCAAGGCACATGTCCCTGACGCTAAAAACTTCTCTTGATTTTGCGACGTTTGCCTTTACGAAAAAATCCTTTATGTCTCTTCCGACCATCATTCGTACTATGTCGTCATGCGTTACATCTTCAATCGAGTTGGAACCGACAAGCTTTCCATCACGTAAAACAGTTACAGAATCGGCGATCTGAAAGAGTTCATCGAGCTTGTGGGTTATATAAACGACTGCGACCCCTTGGGCCTTAAGAGACCGTATCAAATCGAAAAGAACCTTGACCTCGTGTTCGCTAATCGCTGAGGTGGGTTCATCCATTATCACGATGCGGGCATCCAGCGACAGGGCATGTGCGATCTCAACAATCTGCTGTTGACCAATCCGTAAATTTGAAACCTGAATCCGGGGATTTATATGCAAATCGAGTCTTTCGAGCAGCTTCTTTGTTTCGCCGTACATTCGCTTGTAATCAATCAAGCCGAGCCGATTGATGAATTCCCTGCCCAGAAAGACGTTCTCGGCAACACTTAGATACGGAATCAGGTTTAATTCCTGATGTATTATTGCAATACCGTTGTTCTGAGCTTCCTTTGGATTTGTGAAAGTGACTGTGTGCCCGTCCAGAATAATATCCCCATCGTACTGCTGGTAAATACCTGTAAGCACCTTCATCAATGTCGATTTGCCTGCGCCGTTCTCGCCAACAATGGCATTAACCTGACCTTGATAAACCTCTAGGCTTACACTGTCTAAGGCTTTGATGCCGCCAAATGTCTTGCTGATACTTTTGGCCTGAAGAATTATATTGCTGGTTTCAGACTGAGCCATAATATGCATTGTTTTGCTACGATTATTCCAATTCGAGCCTGATTGGGACAACCGTGACAAGTTGGAACTCCTTTGCCTCAGTAATGTCACTAACCAACCGCCCAAAAAGGTTCTCCTCTGTGGCATCCTGGGCAACTTGAGCCGCCCCAAAGAACCTGATTGTTTTACCCACCTTTGGTTTTTCCTCCATGAAGGGCCTAATCACTTCTTTGACCACTATCTTGTTAATTTCACCACCGATTTCATTAAATTTCATCGTATCCGAGAACTCACTAACATCAATCAGGCCGGATGCGTCCCGGACAGCGTTTCCCGGAATGTAGAATCCTGACATTATCTTGATATCCGGATTTGTTTGAGGTTCTCTGATGCTCACTTCCAGAAAGTCTTCACCAATTGTAAGGATTTTGCCATTACCTCTTATTAAGTAAGCATAGCTCCTCGAAACTCCCGGCGCCTTGCCATACCTTCTAATAGCCTCGCTCATATTTGTGTTGAACAGTTCGATTAGCTCTGTGACATCGACTGCCTTATCCAAAACACTAAACAATTGATTGTCCCAGAAATCTCTGGCGTACTCAGCCGCGCTGAACGTTCCTATTCGCCGCTGTTCCTTTATGTCTTCCAAATTCTTAAAGTAAACGCTATGGTAAACCAGGAATGCTATTATCGCAGCGGCTAATGCATATTTGCACACTTTCTTCATAAGTCAATTCCGGCACGAACGATGCCCTGAATTAATAGACGATGCTACTGTTCCGATTGTCTGCCATAGGCCCTATACTTGGCGATATTTTCCTGTGTCACCAACTCGACGGCGACCGGCACCTTTTGTGGGAAATCTCTTCTACCTTTGATGTACTCGTCGGCTTGTTCAGCGGCCATTCGAGCCATTTTCTTAGGAAACTGCATGCCTGTAGCGATTATCTTGCCGTCGTGAATGGAATCAATCACGTCCTTTGCGCCGTCGAAGCCAAAAACCATCACCTTATCTGCCTTGTCGGCAGCCACAAGAGCCTGGTACGCACCCATGGCCATTGCATCATTGCCGCAAAAGACGGCATCAATCTCAGGATTAGCCTGCAGAATCGATTCAAGAACTTCCATTGCCTTAGTGCGGTCGAACTCGGCAGTTTGCTGAGAAACCATTTTCAATTCCGGATAGTTGTCAACTACGCTGTGAAAACCTTTTGAACGGTTCCATGTGTTGTTGTCACCGAGAATCCCTAAAAGCTCAACGTACTTGCCTTTTCCATTCATCTTTTTGACGAAATACTGGCCCA
>CAZIAN010000216.1:4772-7942 GCA_964537355.1 uncultured Pirellulales bacterium
CCCAGTTGTTCTGCTCTTTCTTTAGCCGTATTACCCAAAACAACGAACCAGGGATTGTTCAAAGTGGAAATAACCACTGCTATTTTCTCCTTGCCCTTGGATTCCTCGTCTCCGGCTTGTTCGGCCCTCTTCTGCTTGCAGCCGAAGGCCAGCAGAGTCAGTACCAGAATCGTAATTATTACAGGCGAAAGCTTTCTTGCCATCGATAGAACTCCTTATCAGTTCGATTCCTCGTTAGGGCTCAAAAAACGCTTAGTGCCATTCTATAATCGGAGATTCAAAAATGCAAAAGTTATATTATTAGGCGATTATCCGTCTTCATCCTTACCCGATCAGTTCCTGAATCATATCGAGTTTGATATCCTCAAGAGAGTCACAGACTAAATCAGCTTCGGAAAGTTTTGCAGCACTTATGGAATTTGTGACGGCGATACATTTAGCACCTGCTGCTTTGGCTGACTGTATACCGTTGGGGGTATCCTCTATTACAACACAATTAGCCGGTTCAATACCTATGCGTTCGGCAGCAAGGAGAAAAAGCTCCGGATCGGGCTTTTTGTTTTTAACTTGGTCACCGTTTATATAAACTATCTCTTGGTAGGGGACTTTTGTGGCTTCCAAAACGGCGCGGGATTTTTCAAGTGTACCGGATGTTGCGATGGCCACACGAAAATCCTCTCTCAACATAGCTTTTTTCATCAGTTCCATCACGCCAGGGAAGGGCTCTAACGCTTCTTCACTAAGAACTTTAAGGAAATATTGCTGACGTAATTGAGTTACTTTGTTTATTTGTTCTTCGGTCACTTCCAGACCGTGCATTCTTGCACCGGATTTGACGTATTCCTCAGCCGCTCGGCCGAGGCCTGCTTCGAAATCTTTACGCACAACACCCTCTACTCCGAAGAAGTCAGCGAAGACTTTGATAGAAACCCTTGCGTTGATAGCTTCGGTGTCGGCAATTACGCCATCAACGTCAAATATTAAACCATACGACTTATCCATAGCGTGTAGCGTATATCATATAGCGTTTAGTTTATCAATCCTGGATTTAGTTTAGCCGACATTTTACAAATGATGCCGGAAACATTTCTCACGCTGCCGATGCCCGTAATACTCCCGTTTTGCCGAAATGTAAAATGCCGGAATTCTTTGAAAAGCCACCTCTTTGAAGGAATTTTCAACCGCTCGTCATAGTGATTGTGACGACAGCCATCGAAAGCAAGCAAAAGAGTACTAATCCCCCGGCAATGATAGTAGTGATGATTGCAAGTAGCTTGCGGTGGTCGAATATGATTCCTATTATTCCGACTATCGTGGAAGCAAGGATGGAAAAGATAACCAGCGGCCCTGCAAGGGCTGCAAGAGGATTGCCTCAGCCGGGCCGAAGTACAAACATCGCACATATCGTCGCGGCGGCGATACCAAGCAGAATTGCTGAAATTTTTCCGAATCGCATTTTAACTATCTCTTAACAAGCAAATAAGGTTTTCTATATTATAAGCTTATCAACCGTTGTTGAATCAGTCAACCGTGGGATTTTTTAAATAGCGCGTATAGCCTGCTCGCCGGGTCAGGCCGATACGGTCAAAATAGTCGAGAAGCGGGATAGCGAATTTTCTGGTGGTGTCAATCAGATATTTGAATTTTACACTTTCCAGCTCGCCTTCTTTTTTGATAAATGTGATTAGAAGCCCGCGGGCCTTCTCAATTGCCTCGCTGTGGAAAAGCAAATCTTTCTCAATCCTAACAAGGCGTTCCTGCTCGATTAGTATCTGGAGAATTTTTTGCACTTTTTCGGGGGCGGCTTTGGCCTGTTCCGCGACTTCTTCGAATTTAGGCGGATTAAAGGGCCGGTTTCTAAATAGTGATTCGATATTTTGGAGCAAATTTCGTTCATCTTCGTTAAATGTTTCCCGATGTTCGGGCAGGGCGAAGCGGTGCTTTCTTTCGACGATTTTCCTTTCAGAGAGAAGCAGCTTTAGGAGATTGTCGAAAACATCTTTTCTCAATTTGGATGCCTTATAAAACTGCTCGATACTCAGCCCCGGGCTTTCAGGACTGTCGCTGTGAAAGTCAAAGGCGATTTTTACCAGTTGCTGCTGAACACTATCAGATGTGTCGAAATGAATATATAGCTTAGAACTCAAATCAAATATCTTTTTCTGCTCGACAAGCTCCGCAATGATTTTTTTAAGTGGCTCGGTGCGTACCTTGGTGCGGATTGAAACCTCACTTTCTGTTGCAGCAAAAGCCTCGGCGGCTTTTATGCAGTATTCGACAAAATCCTTCTCCGAAGGTACGGCCCGGGCACGCTCTTCGGCATCCTGAACCGCCTGGGGATTACTTCGTTTAAGTTTGTCCGCAAGCGCCTCGACAATCATTCCCCCGCCTATTGTCTTAACGGGTGAGAGTGTTCGTAATATGAAACGGTCACGCGGGGCCGCGACGAGGGGCTCGTTTAATCTGACCTGAATGAGGCACTCATCACCTGCCGAAGCGCTTTTGCCCTTAAGTAAATATACTGTGGCAACGATTTCAGAAGTGCCCGTGTGAAATTTTATCTTGGTACCGTATTTAAGGGGGGTTTTAATATGAGCCAGGACGTGAAGTTTACACAGGTACCACTGCCGAGGCTGGAAATATTCGCCGTCTGTAACCACGTTGCCGCGTTCGATACTGTTGTATTCCCACCGAGGGACATTAATTGCGGCGCACTGACCGACCAGGGCAATTTCGCTGTTTCGTTTATAGACCTGTATGGCTTTTATCCGGCCTTTTACGCCTCCGGGGAAGAGTGTCATCTGGTCGCCGATTTTGGCTGAGCCTGCGACCGGGATGCCGGTGACGACGGTTCCATAGCCCTTGACCGAGAAAGTCCGTTCGACCGGCAGTCGAAATACACCATCGGTTCTTTTGGGCTCGATTTTAGCGACAAGCTCTTTAAGTGCCTCGTAAAAGGCATCGAAGCCCTGGCCTGTTATGCCGGATACGGGAAGAATCGGGGCATCTTGCAGAAATGTACCGATGAGAAAATCCTTAATCTCGGCGGTGACATTCCGCACACGCTGAGAGTCAACGCAATCAACTTTTGTTAAAGCCACGATGCCGTCTTTGACGCCGAGCAGCGTGAGTATATCGAGATGTTCACGTGTTTGGGGCATCACACCGTC
>CAZIAN010000217.1:0-7940 GCA_964537355.1 uncultured Pirellulales bacterium
TACCTTCTTCGGATACCCGACATCAAAGTGCGTTGTATGGACCCTCGCTATATGACAGCGGTGGAAAGATACCTGAAGCAAATGGCCTCACTGGTCAAACCATTGTTGGTTACCAATGGCGGGCCAATCCTGATGATTCAGATCGAGAATGAATACGGCAGCTTTGGAAACGACAAGAATTATCTTGAGGAACTGAGAAGAATATGGATGCGAAATGGAATCGATGGGCCATTTTTCACCGGGGACGGTCCAACTCCTTACATGCTGGAAGCAGGAAACATCGATGGTGCGGCAATTGGCTTGGACCCCGGCTCCAATGAAAAAGCGTTTGCCCAAGCTGCTTTGAGGAATCCTGCCGTTCCTGCCTTCAGCAGTGAGACGTATCCCGGCTGGCTCACGCATTGGGGTGAGCAATGGGCAAAGCCAAGCACGAAAGGTCTGCTCCGCGAAGTCACGTTCTTGCTGGAAAACAGGAAATCATTCAACTTCTATGTGATCCATGGTGGCACAAACTTTGGCTTCACAGCGGGAGCGAATTCCGGGGGGAAAGGATTTGAGCCCGATGTAACAAGCTATGATTATGATGCTCCAATCAACGAACAGGGGCGACCGACTCAGAAATACTTTGCATTGAGAAAGCTCATTGCGAAGTATGTCGGACCATTGCCGGAGATACCGGATCCAATACCTGTCATGGAAATATCAAACATTGAGATGGAAGTCTTTACCTCTGTTTGGAACAATCTTCCTGAGCCGGTTCATTCCGTTCAACCAAAACCCTTTGAGGCGTATAACCAGGACCATGGGTTCATCCTCTATAAGACGAATTTGCTTGGCCACAAAAGCGGAAGATTGACAATCACTGAATTGCACGATTATGCGACTGTTTTTTTGAACGGCGAATATGTCGGAAAGCTGGACCGTCGCGAGGCAGAGAGAACCATAGAGCTGCCCAAAAGCAACGTGAAGTATCCTATTCTTGAGATCCTGGTGGAGGGGATGGGAAGGATCAACTTCGCTCAGTACATGATTGACCGAAAAGGAATCACGGACCGTGTTACCCTGAATGGGATGACACTGATGGATTGGGAGGTGTACAATCTTCCGTTTGATGAACAGTATGTCCATGAACTCAAGGCGGGTCCTCTATATACTGCACGAAAGGGCGTATTCTTCAAGGGAGGTTTCACGCTGGATATTGTGGCGGATACATACATCGACGTGACCAATTATCAGAAAGGCATTGTCTGGGTCAATGGTCATAATCTTGGACGTTTCTGGGACATTGGACCACAGAAACGCTTGTATTGTCCGGCTCTGTGGCTCAGGAAAGGGAAAAATGACATAATCGTATTTGATCTGCTGCAGAATGAGGCCAAGCCTATAAGCGGCAAGACAACACTGTATTGACGGTTTTTGTGGCACGTGATGTATTCGGTATCACAGATCCTTCTCATTACTGTCACCAAGAGATGTTCTCCTATCCAATTTTCCAATCCGTGCCCGGGAACCCACAGTCATCGCTGCCGACAGACGACGACTGACTTTACATTCCATGCTCGTTAAATCGCTTTTCGTGCTCATCATTCCCCACCTCGACCTGGGGTTACAGACCCTCGATTTGTATAGAAAACGCACACTCGCAGCCCTGAAAGTCCATACACTCATATCATACCCACAAGGCATCCAGGCAGCGTTTGCCAATAATTCAGGTTCGTTGATATGCAAATGCTATTTTCGGCGGTTTTTCCTCTGCGTCTTTTTCCTCTGGCTCTTGGGTGAGGGCTCGATCGGGTACTTGCTTTCCTCGGTAAGCTTGTTCCAGTCTGCCAGCAGCTTGCGATGTCTCTCTATCTCCCCGGCAAGTGCCGTCTGCCCGGCCAGATTTTTCATCTCGCCGGGATCCGCCTGCATATCGAAGAGCATCTCCAGTTTCTGCCCGGCCGTCCTGGGGAATACCATGTACTTATACCGCTTCGTTCGCACCATGAAGCTCCGTGCCATGCCGCTTGCCATCTCTGACACAATGTACTCATGCCCGGGTTGTTGCGGGTTCTCTATGATCGATCGCAGGCTCTGCCCGCGCATAACTGCCGAAACCTTCACACCAGCGTAGTCGCAGATCGTTGGCAGCACATCCAGCGCTGAGACAAGGTGCTCGCGATCGATTCGCCTCGGAGTCACACTCTTCCAGCTCACGATCAGCGGCACGGCGACCTCTTCCTCATAGTACATCATCTTGCCGGTCCATCGATGCGACGCCAGGCCTTCCCCATGATCGCTCGTGAACACCACGATTGTATTCTCTTCCAGCCCGGACTGGCGCAATGCTCGCAATACCAGCCCGACTTGCCGGTCCACATCTTCCACCATGCGGTAATATGCGTAGATGTACTTGCGCCAGTGATTCTCGTCCCACTCCTCGTGCCTGGCTTTACGGACAAACCCGTCTGGTGCGCCCTGAGTATCCCCAAAATTAAGCGGCAGCGGCGGCACCTCGGCCCCTGCCGGGGGCTGATACCGTTGCCAAACGTCTGGCAGGATCGGGCTGGTCTCTCCCGCTGGCAGGCAGATGTCATGTGGGTTGATGAACGACACCACGGCCAGAAACGGCTTTTCGTGCTTCCGAAGGATGAACTCGATTGCCGCGTTCATCGTCGCTTCGTCCACGACCTGTGCCAACTTACCCGGCCGTGTGGTAGTGTTCAGCACTTTGTAGCCAGGAATGCCGTCGGTCGGATACGTACTCGGGCAGTGCCACTTGCCCGCGTAGCCGGTGTCATATCCGGCCTCACGGAAAATCTGCCCGGAAATAGGAATCTTCGGATTGATCTGCATACCGTTGTGATCCACACCGATCTCATGTGGCATCCGGCTGGTATGCAGCGAAGCCCGCGATGGGCTGCACAGCGGATACGGGCAGTAGGAGTTAGTGAAATACACCCCGTTTGCCGCGAGCGAATCAATATTGGGTGTTTTGAGCCACTTGTTCCCCCCGGCACTGATCGCATCTACGCGTTGTTGATCGGTGGTGATGATAAGCACATTAGGCCGTTTCTTGCCCTCTACCGCCGTAAGTCTTCTACCCAGCGTCAGCGAGCAAAGCCCTGCCACACCAGTCCTGATCAACTGTCGCCTGGTGATCGTTTTAGACTTCATTGCAACCTCCCCGGGTTAAACTTACCCGAATTCTGAGAACTGACATTTTCCAGATGACTTCCTGCTTGCCACTGTCACCGATAGTCTCTATGATTCACATCTGTCTGTAATCAAGGATGATTAGGGATATTATGGCGGGGATGGCCGGAAAAAGCAAGTCAAAAAGGGTAAAAGGGCATGAATTAAAGAAACGCCAATCTAATTCAATTGGCAGGACACAGGCATGCCGCTCAACATATTCGATCCACGCTTCCATTCAATATCTGTCAGCACTCAGTTTCGTTCAGGATCACTTTTTGCTCGTAGCCAGGTATCGTAGATCGTCTTCTTTTGTGGGTCCGCGGCGTTGGCATAAGTTTGTATTACCTTTTCAAGACCGGAACAGATTTTTGAGGCTGTCTCCAGGTATGATGCATCAGCGGCAGATTGAGAACGTACTGACAATTTCCTGATTTTGTTATTCTTGAGCATTTCAAGGCGGGTTTTAATAACGGAGACAGATTCGAGAGCAAGTTTGGCGTGGGCAGCTTCATACGTTCCCATGAGGCTCATCTCATCGAGTAGATCGTAGAAACCACTGATTTTTCGTGCCAAGCCCTGCAGTTGTTTGAGCGAGGTAACTTGCTGAATTACATCTGCAGCATAAGAAGCAATGGCCTTACCGTTGAGATACAGAATCAACTTCCCCTGACCATCGAAAGTAGCGGCGACATGGGACCATTTATTTGTAGGCAGTTTAGCATCGTAGCTGATGGTACCTTGTTGTGTAATCAGCCGCAAGGAATTGCCGGGATATGTGTCAAGGAGGTAGTTGTCGGAGGTGCCAATAGTAGATTTGTCGATGATGCGAGCGCCACCGCGGGGCAGTTCTTGGGGCTTTACCCACGCAGCAAGTGTATAGTTGCCATTTAGATTGAGTCTATCGTCGTGCGGTATTTCGAGATAACCATTACCTGAAAATTGGATGGCCTTGATGTGGGGGGAGGCGGCTAATTCAATAGAACCAACAACTTTCGCGGAGAAATTGTCACCGGTCTTGTTGGCAAAAGACTTGCCATTTTGTTTGTTAAAAGGCCAATAACCAATAAGGAAAGGATCTTTCATCAAATTTTGACCTTTGTCTTGGACAAGTGCCACAATTTCGTCAGACTGCAGGGTACGGGTGAAAATCATAACTTCATCCATATCACCCAGAAAACGGTTTTGGCCATTACTGTCTGCCCCAATTCGCAAAGGACGTTCATTACCTGTAACGGTTCTGAGCCAATCGCCTTTCCAGAAATCATCATTTACCGGTGGAAGTAGTACAAGAGGAATAGCTTTAGGCCGCTCGGGTAAAGACCCAAGTGGGGTCCTACCCAAGGCAATCTGAATTTGGGTGATATCGGGTGTTTGGTCATAGCGCAGAGTAATGGTTTCTTTGTCGAAGGATTCCCATGGTTTGTTGTTGACCGTGACGGCGGTTACGACTCCTGAGCCTGTGGTGGAAATGAAGAGTTTTTTTCGGCCAAAACGAATAGGAAAATTCTGTTTTAGTTTGGTGATCTTAGGAGGAATATGAGGTAGCAGTGTCAATGAGTCGGCACTATAGATATACTCAAAAAGACCGCGGATCAGGGCCGCCGGGGGACCGAAGTTGTCATAGCAAAGATTGATCGGATTATTCTCGAACCACACAGTGTTGCCAAAATTCTTGAGAGGATTATCCATTTGGAATCGCTGAGCAAAGGTGAGCAGTTTGAGCATCGAACGGCGGGCATCGTCGAATTTACCGAGACGGTAGTAGGCCATAATCATACGCGCTTCACAGGTGGACCAATGTCCGCCATTGATCCATGTACCGAACTGAAAGATACCGCCGAATTCATACATATCATCAAGAGTGGGATAGTTGGTGATGATGAAATCGTGCGGACGTAAGCCAGGGATAGAAGCGATTTTATCATATACCTTGCGGGCCTGGTTGTCATCGAAGATTCGGAAGCAGATGGCATCATGATTGCAAACGGCTTCAAAATATCCATGCTTTTCGGCGCCATATACACCGTGTCTTACTCCCGTAGGATCAAGGTACTTAATGAGGTAACCTTCGTCAGTAGTAAGCTGCTCTATACCCTGGCGAGCCAGGTCTCGGCGTTCTATGTAGAGTTTGGCTCTTAATGGATTGTCGGACAGCTTTTCCAATTCGATCAGCCGGTCGAGCAGAGCGATATATGTGACAGACAGTCCGCTGAGATAGGCCTTATCATATGAGCCATCGGGCTTCTTCCAGCCGGCATAACTGGGAGCGAGTAGATTACCGGCGGGACCGACAAAGAAGAGATTGTTTTTTGGATCTCGGCGGGATTCGATGAATTCAGCGCATCGTTCGAGTTTAGGCAGATAATCGGCAATGGCTTTCTTATTACGCGAGATGAGCAGCAACTCCGATTGCATCACTGCTCCGGCGGCAGTGAACTCAATGCCCCAGTCGTGAATGGCAACGTTGCCGTCGCCCTGTTTGTAAATGGCTCCATCTGGGGTGGCAGCGTCACACAATTGGCCGTCAGGTACGATACCATGGTTTTTTCCACCCCATTTGAATTCTTTGGTCTTTCCATCGCCCATGTTGTCGAACCAGCAATTTTGGGAATTCTGGAGGAACGTTATATATGGTTCGCTCAGGAAAGGGAGCGAGCAGAACGTAGGTCCATAGCTGTTTTGAACCCACCACATACCCCATTTAGGACCTTCGACCAGTCCATTCCAGGAAGCGATGTAAAGCATTGGGAGGTTCTGAAATTCCGGGTCTGGTTCGAACATCCGTCGGGCTATATCAAGTAATTGAAGATACTCGAAGTCACCTTGGCCCTGAAAGTGGCGGCCATTGAATATCTCTGCTGTCTGTGTGACAGCCGGTGAAAGAGCAAGTAAAGTACCGATGACGAACAAAGTTGTCAAATTGAGTCTTCCGGACATATTTCTCTCCTCTTTATCGTGTTTTATGTAAGAGCAACAACAAAAGAACTTAGCCGCCAGATTATAGAAACTTGCTATCTGGTGTTCACCAAACATAACTATGAGCAACTCCAAGGTCCAGTACGGATAACCAAGGTGCCGCTGATACAACTTTGAGCGCTCATCAGGATGCCAAGGCTGCCTGCAACATGGCCTTAGCATACGCCACGTTGTATGTTATTCCGGCATACCCGCCGCCGCCAGGATAGCCCCTTCGAAAACTAGGTTGCTGTCGGTCATAGTCCAGCCCACGCGGATGTTCAGGATAGATCGTTCCAGTGTACTTCTGCCGCACTAATTCCTTCATGACGCCAAACATGTCAACTTCGCCTTCGTCCGGGAACACCTCCGCGTATTTCTCATAGGGTTTTTTTACAAGCACATTGCGGAAGTGCATGTGGTTAATCCGTTTCCTGCTGGCGAAGTAACGGCAGACCTCTACTGGGTCTTCGCCCATTTCCTTTGTCACTCCACAGTCGAACGTGATTCCGTTCGCAGGGCTCGGGACAATCTCGATGAGCCGCTTCCAGCCTTCCAATGTCCCCATGATTTGTCCGGACCCGCGGCTCAGCGGCGCCGGAGGATCGTTGGGATGCAGGGCCAGCCGGACCCCTGACTCCTCAGCCGCTGGTACTATCGCCTTAAGAAAGTATGTGATGTTCGCCCACATCTCGTCCAGACTGTGGGCGCCCTCCCGCTCAAGGGGCGGAAGATCTTTCATGCGGTCGTAGTCGAATGCAGTGTATCCGGCATCGGCTCTTCCGACCTGCTCGTAGTAGCCTTCCATAGCGCGGTGGGCATAGAAGTTGTATTCTATCACCGGCAGGCCGGCTTTTCCGGCTGCGCGTATGGACTGAATGACCTTCTCGATCTCTTCGTCACGACCCGGCTTGCCGTAAATGGTGTTCCGAAATCCACCGATCATCAGATTGTACAAGGTCAGGCCCTCAGCTTTCAGACGCTCAATTCGGCCACGCAGGTCGGCCTCCTGCCAGGGAATCCGAGGACCTCCGCTTAATACGTAGCCCACACCGAGTTGCCTGATTCGCCGGATGCCATCGCCTTCCTGGCCGTTAGGGACTCGCCCTCCATCCCCCAAACCCAGGCAAAGCTTCGGCGTGCCGGAACTTTCGACAATCGGCCACTGCTTGTCAACCGATTCCGCAGCTGCTATTGAAGGGGCCAGCACAATTGCCCCCGCTGCCTGCATCATTTTTCTTCGTGACAAATTCATAGTCATGAGGTTTACCTCCTTCAGCTTTGTTACTATTTTCTACGCTTTGAAGATTTCAAACCAGCCGGAATCTATGGCCGGATTCAGAACTGATAATTCTGTTTTCTCCGATACTTCATTGGATCCATTTACTCATTCGGGCATACCCGGGTTGAATCCAGCTTACTAAATCCATTATATCCTATCTTCTTAGCCTCTTATATTCAAGGACTGTTAGGAGGTTTCTGATGGATAAAAGTGTGTCTTATGAATTTGGCACAGGGTGGCAGACCGCAACTCATACATCTCCTTGCTAATCCTCACTGCATACTCCCGCAACTCAGTTCTGAATAAATCCTATGAATTAGGTTGAGTAATCCTGGGCATCGCCGGATGCTCTTTCGCCAGAAATATGTGGCTGAATCATTGTAATTGGTTTAGAATGGGAGGTGAACGAACGCATGACATTTAGGAGAATGAACATGGCAGAGAGAATACATCTTTCGAGACGACAATTTCTAAAAACCGGTTTCGTTGCTGCAGGTTGCAGCTTGTTGGGATTCCACCGCAA
>CAZIAN010000218.1:0-7909 GCA_964537355.1 uncultured Pirellulales bacterium
TTGAAACTAATGTAGCTGGTATGCCTACAGCCTTTATAGCAACTTATGGCAGCGGGAAACCGGTTATTGGCATTTTAGCCGAATATGATGCGCTTCCGGGTGTTGGTAACCAACCTATTCCTGAACGAAAGCCCCGTGCTGATGGCGTAACCTCCGGTCACGGGTGTGGACATAACATATTTGCTGCCGCCAGCGCAGGCAGCGCAATCGCTTTGAAGATACTTATGGAAGAGAATAATCTCAAAGGCACATTAAAGCTTTTCGGTACTCCTGCTGAAGAAACAGTGGTCGGGAAGGTTTATATGGCAAAAGCTGGTGTCTTTAACGGACTCGATGCAGTGATCGACTGGCATCCAAGCACTGAAAATGAAGTGCGTAATCAGACCGGACGAGCGATGAACAGTTTTGAAGTTGAGTTTTTTGGCCAGGCAGCGCATGCTTCTGCTGATCCCTGGAATGGTCGCAGTGCCCTCGATGCCGTAGAGCTTATGAACTACGGAGTAAACTTAATGCGTGAGCATATCAAACCCACGGCACGCATTCATTACGTCATTCCTAACGGCGGGGAAGCGCCTAATGTGGTTCCTGAATATGCTAAAGTTTGGTATTTTGTTCGAGATATCAATCGTACAGAAGTGCAGAAATATTATGAAAGGATTCTCAAAATCGCAGAAGCTGCGGCACTCGCCACAGAAACGACTCATAAAGTTCACTTGCTAACAGGTGTACATGAATATCTTCTGAACCGACCGCTGCAAGAAGCTTTACAAAAGAACCTTGAGCTTGTCGGTGCACCTCAATTTACAGAAGAAGAACAAGAATTTGCCCGATCGTTACAACGTTTCGTAAATAAGGAAGAAAAAGGATTCAATGAGAAAATAAAACCACTGCCTGATAAACCTGGTGAAGTAAAAGGAGGCTCAACCGATGTAGCTGAAGTGAGCTGGATTGTTCCAACAGCAGGTTTTCGCGTAACCACAGCGGCCGAAGATATTCCCTGGCACAGTTGGGCCACGACAGCCTGCCATGGGATTGGGGCGAGTCGAAAAGGGGCAGTTGTAGCAGCTAAAGCCATTGCAGCCACAGGTATAGATCTACTCACTAAGCCAACATTATTAAAAGAATCTAAAGAGTTTTTTATTAAAGCCACTGAAGGCAAGACTTATCAATCGCCAATACCAATTGAACAGAAACCTCCAATATAAATCGAAAGAAATCTTCCGGAACACAGAAGCTGCGTTAATTCAAAGCCAGCCTACGGCCGGATTCTATCATTTTGCTCTTTAAAACCAGTATTCCTGTTGCCAGTTGTGGGTCGGCATCTATTGTTTCCCGGCTTGAAAACCTTTGAACATTAGGAGCATTGTTATAGTAGCCTTTCACCGCAGATTCATTCACCCTTTGCATTTTGGCCATCTTCTGAAGCTCATCGCTTCGAAGTTTTACACTAACATCCGGCAAGACCCCCCAATTTGCACAGCTTGGCTTTGTATCCGTACCTCGGTTCTTTATCTTTTGTCCTGATGGCAAATAATAATACGCTGTCGTATATTTTAGTTTTGCCCCCCCGCCGATATGGCTTACTATTGACTGCACACTGCTCTTGCCATAGCTTCTTTCACCGACAATGGTTGCCCTGTTATGCTTTGGTTCCTGCAAGACTCCTGACAGTATTTCCGCAGAACTCGCTGTAAAACCGTTTATTAGTACAACCAGCGGGTAGTCAGGATGTGTTTTTTCCCTGTGTGCTGATACATAATTCGGCATTCCACATCGTGGTTGTATCCTCGCAATTAACCCTTCTTTAATAAACATGTCTGCTATTTCGATTGCACCATTCAAAAGCCCTCCCGGATTGGAACGTAGGTCCAGAATCAAACCATTTAATCCCTTTTTCTCAAGCTGTATAAGTGTTCTCTCGAAATCGTCAACCGTCCTCGAGTCAAAGCAGCTAATGCGAATGTAGCCGATCTTATTGTAAGCATCAATCATATACAGCCATTCATCAGTTTCGCTTCTTTGCCAGCCGCGAATTGATGGAACAACTATGCTGGTTCTGTGCAACGTAATATCCCGGGTTTTATCTTCACCTTCATGCCTAACCGTCAGAGTCACTTTTGTGCCCTCAGGACCGGCAATATTTTGAGCCACACATTCAGAAGACATTCTGCCCAACCCAACACCATCTACGGCTACAATCACATCCCCAGCCTCAAGACCCGAGTGGTACGCCGGTGTATCGGGCAATACGCTCAACACCTTCTGAGATTCATCTTCTTTTGAAAACCTGATGCCAATACCAGTAAACTGATTAGTCAATGCTTTTTCAAATTGCTTTGCCTGACTGGGCCAGAAGATAACGGTATAAGGGTCAAGTGAAGACAAGGCTCCCTTGGCAAACTGCACAACCAGTAAAGCCGGCGGCAATCCCATGCCTCCAAGCTGAGATTCATTCATTGCTAAAACTCGCTCAAAAACACCTATTAATTTATCCTTACTTATAGATACCAGTGAGTCGTTCAATTCATCCAACATCGCCGTTAGAGCTGCCATAAAAGCCTTACATTGTATATCCCTAATCTTATTCTTAGTCTCGAGATATGGATTACTTATTACTTCCGTTAATGATTTACAGCGATTGATACCTTTGATTGCCATACTGCGATAATCAATAATACTAACGTAACTTGAATCCAGAAAATCAACTGCATTAATGAACATTTGTTTCTCTATGCCTTCATAACGCTCATGGCAAGTCTCACATGGGCTGTCTTGCAAAAATGCTGCAATATCGGCCTTCTCCTGAAGCATTTTAGCATAGGCCGAGTACTTGTCGTCGTCTTCGTACATCAACTCCAACTTACTATAGCATATTGCGTATGCATCGAGCCATCTACCTTGTGATTCGAATTCGGCAGCAAGGCGTTTGGCTTGCCGGACGGTTTGTTTTATAAAAGGATCATTAAGCAAGGTTTGTCCCTGTTCCTTGTTGGAATACTCTAAAACCTTCAAGGCAACAGTAAAAACTTTACCAATGTTATTAATGTCTTTTGGAAAGCCTTTCTCTCGAAGCTTATCAAGTTCACCTATTTGCTCTTGATAGGTAACATCTTGAAAAGCATCTCGCCTGGCCTGTATGGCTATATATTCATCGATAATTGTTCCAAGTTGTCCGATATCTATGCTCTGGATAGCAATCGATTTGCGAACAATCTCCTGAGCACTTTTGAAATCACCTGTCAATATCTTATCGCAGGCCGAGTCAACCACTAATGCAGTTGCATCAGTCTCACTGGTAACATTGATATCGGACTTCCAAGACGGCTCGGCCTCGGCAATTAAACTGGTGTATCCGAATATGACTGTGAAGAACACAATGAACATTGGCCAGAAGGCAAATGACCTATAATGTTTGTCTTGGTCAAATTCCGACATTAGAACCCACCTCTCATATGAATGATTAAGCTCAACTCCAAATAACTATCGGCAAACTCAAATCCTGGGAATAGTGCTTTTTATAGTGAAATTAGGGCAAAGGTATGAAAGCCTTAAATCATAGAAGTTAGGCAAAGGTCAACATTCAATTTCATGCTAACAAAAAAATAAAAGTCCGAAAAAATATAGCAGGAAAAATCAGACAGATACTTCAAAATTTCAATTGATTTTTAGTAAAAAGACGTCCTGCTAATTTGCCGATATTGTAAACGATTATTATGCTTTAGATAGCTAACAAAGTTACAGTTCTTCTTAATTAACCATAAGATTATAGGGCGAAAATAGAGACATAGTATGATGACATGCAGGAATGAAAAAAAATGTATAGCCGGCGAGTATAAAAATCGTTTTATTGTACTTACCTTTATAATTCTACTTATAGAGAGTATAGTCTGGGGCCAACCACAGCAGGCCAAAAAAGATCTTTCGTGCAAAACACTCAGAGCAATGGCAAGAGTGTATATGGCTTACGGAGAATACACAAAAGCACAGCCATTGGCAGAGCAGGCATTAACTTTGGCGAAAAGCAAAGGCGAATCAGATTCTGAACTTTCTATGTGCCTGATTGATTTGGCGACACTTTATAAAAGCCAAAACAAGCTGTTCGATGCAGAAATAATGTGCGAGCAGGGCCTGAAGCTACAAAAAAAAGTCCTTTATAAAAGCCATCCCTATGTGGCTTATACATTGAGAACTTTAGGTTCAATCTATAAAGAGCAGGGTAACTATATCAAAGCTTCAAACGCCCTGGAAAAGGCAATGGCTATTATGCTCGAAAGTCACACCGAAAACGATAAGGCATTGGCTCCATTCTGGGTAGATATTGCCGCCATTCTCGTTGCAAAGGGTGATTATAAAGAAGCAGAAAGTTATTATAACAAAGCTATGGCTTCCATAAATATCAGTTACGGGCCAGACCACCTTTACACAGCAAACGTTCTTGGTAGTGTAGCAAAACTATATACTCTCCAGGGAAGGTACGACGAAGCCGAAGAATTGATTGACCGTACAATAGCAAAACAGGAAAGTATCTACGGGCCGGAACACCACCTTGTAGCTCCGAGCTGGTTGACCAAGGCAAGAATCTGCCATGCAAAGGGAAACTATGCCAATTCAGAGAAACTGTTTGAAAAGGCATTGACCTCAGTGAGAAAATCAGGCAATATAGCCTTATTCACAAAGCTCGAACAAAGTGTTGAAGAAATCCGCACTAACAAACAGACTATATCCAGGCCGGTTGCAATAGTTGTAGATAAAGCTCTACAAACAACAAGATAAACTGTAAAAAATAAATCCACCTCTTTTTTGGACGGGATTATTTGACAAGACTCAATAATCCATTGTTTCTGATTCGCATTGTCAATCACCGATATTTTAACCACTTTCCAAAATCCCTGCAACAAATGCAGCCATTTTGCTGTTTTCACTCTCTATGAGGTCTTTATTTTTCGATTGCTTACAGTAACGAGTTTGCATATAATTAACCATATATTAAGCTCGAGCTAACAAAGCTGTAAGTCACTTCTTACAGGTCAACCCGGATGGGGAAGATAAATGGGCTATTCGAGAAACGCTACTCCATCCGCAGTGGAGTGGATGATTTTGGACGGATATTTCATTCAAGACATAAAGTGGCAGTAAACACAACGAACAGGCACATAATACAATGCGCCAATTAACAACAATGAAAGTAAAAACCATCAGCTTTAAAAATATGTCTTTTCAAAGCTTTAGTCTTACTTTTTTTATCACGGTAATCATTTCTACTGCAATATTAACTACCAGAACAGCCGATGCACAGGCACAATCATCGTATGCTGATTATAATGAGGCTGTACGATATGTGCGCAGTTTTAATTTTGAATCCCTTCGTCTGGCCATTGAAGACCTTATCGAAACTTTTGGGCAAAGGTATCCGAAAGGCCAACATTATTTCGAACGTCTGAATAATCTGGAAAAATCATGTAATTTTATCCTCGACTCTTTAAATCGTGGTGACAATTCAGTCAGAGCAGATGTGCTGAAACTCGCACACGACCTTAACAAGTTGCAGTCTGATGCACTGCTTTCCAATCCACTTCTCGATTTCGAGAAATTGCTGCTGCTCAAACGCAAACGCGGCCAACTTGGCCTGCCCGTGAACCACAAGTGCAACACAGGCATAGAGAGAACCGGTTATGATAACGAAATCGCTGTGCTGGCACCTGTAAATACTGACGGAATGTTGCAAACTCTTTTTCGACCATCAGGGGAGCTGTTCGTCGGTGAAATGGACCTGCACTTCGACGCCGAGAAACTGCTTTTTACGATGCCCAGGGGCAAAAGCTGGCAAATTTTTGAGATTAATGCCGATAGCAGCGGTTTACGACAAGTCTCGCGAGGACAGAAAGAGGAAGATATCGATAACTTTGACGGCTGTTATCTACCCGATGGGCGTATCGTCTTTTCCTCGACGGCCTCATACACGGGAGTGCCCTGCTGGCACGGTAAAGAGCGGGCATGCAGTATCTATATTATGGATGCCGATGGCGGCAACATGAGGCAGTTGTGTTTTGACCAGGACCTCGACCTTCACCCCGCTGTACTACCAACTGGACAGGTGATATTCAGTCGTTGGGACTACACAGGGCCTATGCATATCTATTTACGTCCCTTGATGGTGATGAATCCGGACGGCACCGGCCAGAGGTCGGTTTATGGAAGTAATTCATATTGGCCTAACGCACTTTATTACCCTCGTGGAATACCCGGTTCGCCAAGCAAAATTGTGGCTATTATCGCAGGGTATCACGGAGTACCGCGAATGGGTGAATTGGGAATATTTGATATTACCAAGGGCTGGTATCAAGCCGATGGAGTTATACAGCGAATTCCTGGCCGCGGCAAGCCAGTTAAGACGGTCATTCGCGATAATCTCGTCGATAAATCCTGGCCCAAGTTCCTTCATCCATACCCACTCAGTGAAAAATATTTCCTCGTTGCCTCACAGTTAAATCGCAAGTCTTCATGGGGAATTTATCTGGTAGATGTATTCGACAACATGCTTGCGATTCATGTGCTGCCCATGTATGATTTTTTCGAACCTATTCCATTAATCAAGACACCCATCCCGCCTGCAATCCCGGACAGAGTGGACTTGAAACGACAGGATGCTGTTGTCTATCTTCACGACGTCTATGCCGGCCCGGGACTAGCCGGTGTACCTCGGGGTACAGTGAAAAAATTACGAATTGTGGCCTATCATTTTGGCTACCCGGGAATGGCCGGACCGGATAAAATCGGTTGCGGAGGACCATGGGAAGTAATGCGAATCATTGGTACCATACCCATACACGAAGACGGCTCAGCAATGTTCCGTGTTCCAGCCAATACGCCACTGACTGTTCAGGCACTGGATGAGCAAGGCAAGGCCGTGCAACTAATGCGGAGCTGGTTCACGGCGATGCCCGGCGAAACCGTTTCCTGTGTTGGTTGTCACGAACAACCGAAGCAAATCCCCATAACCCACAACAGACTGGCCGCCGGACATCCGCCGGTTGAAATAGAACCATGGTATGGACCACCGAGAGGCCTTGATTTCGAAAGAGACGTTCAGCCGGTATTGGACAAATATTGTGTCTCCTGCCATAACGGCCGAGAACGTCCTGATAAAAAGAATATCGCCGACCTGCGCTCGGAACGTTTTGTGAAGAACTATAGCGGACGAGAACTAACGAAGCTGGGAGCAACTCGATTGCACCCGGCTGTGCTAAAAGCACTCGGTGGAACGAAAGTTCGCTACACACCAGCCTATGAAGCACTGATACCTTATATCCGCAGGGTCAATATCGAAGACCATGTCGGCATACTTACTCCCGGTGAATACCATGCCGATACGAGCGAGCTAATACAGCTACTCAGCAAGGGGCATTACAATGTCCAGCTTGACAATGAAGCATGGGAGCGATTGGTTACCTGGATTGATTTGAACGGCCCTTGTCACGGCACTTGGGGTGAAGTAGCCCCTATTCCCGAGCAAGCTGACAAACGCCGACGTGAATTAAACCGATTATTTGGCGGACCTAAAGATAATCCTGAACGGGTTCCACAGATTCACCCTCTGTCCTGCGAACCGATAACACCGGAACCAATGCCGAAAACGAAAGCAGTTTATATTGCGCAGCGTCCGGATTCGCAAAGCAGCCTGCGCCGCCAACAATCCTCTGGAGTATTTGAAAAAACAATCAAGCTGAGCAACGGTGTAAAAATGAAATTAATCAGGATTCCAGCCGGCAATTTCATTATGGGCGACCTAAAAGGAGAGTCTGACGAATACCCGATTGCACAAGTATCTATCAATCGAGATTTCTGGATGGGCGCCTGCGAGGTTACCAACGAACAATTTCACCTGTTCGACCCAACTCATGATTCTGGA
>CAZIAN010000219.1:0-7892 GCA_964537355.1 uncultured Pirellulales bacterium
TTAAAAAACATCAGTTTATTTTGAGACATTGGGAGTAATAGATATGAAAAATAGAATATATAAAGCCGTCATCCTTGTTTTGATTCTCAGTTCATTTAAATATTCCTTTGCGGGTGACAAGATTGCGTTAACGGCATTGAATAGTATGGAGCGGATAAGCCAGAATAAAAAAATCAATGGAGCCCAGACTGTAAAGATTTGGTCGGCAAGAAATGAAGTGGAATCTTTCCAGGTCGTGGTTTCTGCTCCGAAAGAAAATATTAGTATTATAAAAGTGGAGATTTCCGACCTTATTGGCCCCCAGGGCTCGAAGATTGAAAAAGGAGACATTAAGCTCTTTAGAGAAGAATACGTCCGAGTCAGATTGTCCACTCCCCGGGCCGAACTTCCTCCGGGACTATATGCTGACCCTCTCGTTCCATTTATTAATCCTGTAACCAATAAACCTATCGAACCGTTAAATCGAAGCAGCAAGAGATGGGGAGAAGCAGTTACAACCAGCGGTTATGATATGTATGCAATTCCTTTCGATGTTTTCAAAGGTCAAAACCAGGCTATTTGGGCTGACGTATATGTCCCTAAGAATATCCCCGCCGGTATATATAACGGACAGCTTCGTATTTTGGCAAAAGGAGGTATTTCCGAACAAATCCCCATAGCTGTCACTGTCTGGAACTTCACACTGCCAGACGGCCCGACACATAAAAACCATTTCGGTAGTTTTAGCAACGTTGCTCGATATTTTAATATAGATCGAAATTCAGATAGATTCAAACAGATAGAAATGCGTTATTGCCAGGCGATGGCAGATCATCGTATAAATCCTCCAATCCCAGGCTATCTGCTGCCGCGAGTCAATGATGATGGCTCTTTGGAAATCATTCCGGAAAGACATAAGGCCTTAAAAGAATTTATTTCCAGGCTCCACGTTACCGATTTTGAAATACCAAGAGCAGCTTTTGCCCGGCTTCCAGGTTCAACTTTAAGGCCCGATTACAAAACTATATCTGCCGCCAACAGAACAAAAGCCCAGCGATATTACAGGGAATATTATAAATATTTGAAAGACAATGGCTGGGAAAAAAGGGCCTATGTATATATGCTGGACGAGCCAAACCTGCGTGAAAACTACGAGCAGGTGCTCGTCCTCGGTCGGCTTGTCCATGAAGCCGTACCACAGCTCAAATGTCTGGTTGTAGAACAGACGTACCTGCAGGACCCTTCCTGGTCGGATATCGATCCGGCAGTGGATATATGGTGCCCCTTATGGTCGTTCATTGACAGGAATACTATCAATGAGAAACTCGCTCATGGCGATGAAGTCTGGTCATACACTGCCCTTGTTCAGCGCTCGCCTCGATATCACCCACAGTACCAAACTGTCAAGGATTTCGACCCCCCATACTGGCACATTGATCGTCCCCTGATTGTCTATCGTGTCCCGACCTGGATCAACTACCAGTATGATATTTCTGGGCTGCTCTACTGGAGTACCGTCACTACGGTCATCGAGCCGTGGTTGAATCCGGCCTTTGCGCATCCCAGGCATTACAATGGAGGTGGTTTCCTGTTGTATCCAGGCCTGCCTTGCGGCATCGATGGCCCTGTTGTCAGTATGCGCATGAAAAATCTCAGAGACGGTATGGAAGACTTCGAGTACTTTACGATTCTCGAAAGTCTTACTGATAAAAAAACCGTAAAGAAAATCGTCGATACCATTTCTCCGAACTGGTGGAACTTCTCAAAAGCCCCTGATGAATTCCTTGCCGCTCGGGAAAAAATAGCACAGCAGATTCTGAAACTTAAGAAGGTGGATAAACCTTAGATATGTAAGCCTCAACAAAATGGGGAAACACTTCGTTACACTGGGATTTTTGGGTTATCTCTTCTCTTAATTGATTTTCGAATCTAAAAATCAGTCCCTGACAGTGATGTTTTTCCAAACGACCGCTGTTCGTCCGGCCAAATCCACAGTAGCGGCTCGGAGACGATATTTTCCCGGCTGACTGATTTTAAATGTTATATCCACCGTTGACCTGGTGCCTTCGTCATGGATGAGAGGTTCCCGATTCCAGTCCAGAAGAAGACGATAATCCTCCTCTCGGGGCCCGTACAATTCCCAAAAAACTTTTGCATTGTTATAAAGACCTTTTCGATTGGCGCCCAATGTGTAATAGACAGGTGATGAACCTTCAGTCAGAACGGCGCGGGCGGCGATTTCTAAAGGCGCTTTGCCGGCCTCGGTCGACAGTTCAATGACAAGTTGAGGCCGGACGCCTTTCGGGCGGTCTGGGATTCTCGGCCCTTCATGTAAAATCTTTTTCCTATTAATCTCCACCCTGACCTTTCCATCTTCTCTGATGTGGACTACCTCCCGGTATCCGGGAAACTTATATCCTTCGATATCCCAAAAAAGATCGTATGCAACACCAATTCGAATACACCGCTCAATTTCTGTGAAAAAGTTACCCATTACTGTACGGTACTTGACACCTTCTCGGTTCAAACGTTCCAGGTTGAGTTCACCGAGTCCCCATAAATTGCCTTTACCCATATAAACATGGCCAAGGTTATATCCGGGAGGAAGGAGAATAGCGATTTCGGCGGCTTGTTTTAGTTTATTCATTTCTCGATAAGGATGTGCTTCAACATGAGCCCGCAGATTTCTCGCCAGGGCCAAACACTCGTTGTAAGGAACGCAGGCAAGTCGGTACGAATCCCAAAAAAAGAACAAACTTGCTCCGAGATCGTAGGCGTGTGTTAAAAACCAGAAGCTGTCCGAACGATCGACTTGGCCATAGATACTCATCCCCCATTCCTTGTTGGTAAGTCTTGCTGCGCCGCGCAAAAAGCCATAAATAATACCTGTCAGATTGTTGGGATTTTCAACAGGTATCTGACAGAGGTAAGCCATATTCATTTCTGGAAGGGTCCTTAGCGTTCCCACTCGCCCGGGCGGCTCGAAAACCATTGCAGAAGGAGGGGCTCTATTTCCCTCACCAAGCTGATAAAGCGCCGAGCTCACCATGGTTTCCCATGTATATAGGTTTTGCTGAAGAAATTCCATATCACCCACATCCACATCAGGCCGTGCCGACAAACCGCGAAGTAAAGCAGTCGGATTTCCTTGATACTTTGCTTTGTGAAAATACTTCTGAAATTCCTCCAGGACAATCTGAGGGGTAATAGTCTCTCGGAACTTTTGATCCTTCCTTAAACGGGGCCGAACAACGTGGTCCCTTGTACAAACCGCCGGTTCATCCAGAAAGAGAAGAGGCCCAAGGTAATTGCTGCGATAAAGACATTCAGGATAATTTACCTGTTCTCCACCGACCCCCCAGTAGAACACTTCTCGATGGTCGATCCAGCCGGCTTGTTCTTTGTCAACCCGTAGGCAATTCATTCCCGCTTCAATCATTTCGTTGTAATCGTTTATTGTGAGCCGAATCAGTTCGTAGTCTGAGTCGTCATAACGCCGTGTTTCATCTTTCTGCTTTGTATTGTTAGGGACACCAATGAGCACATCAGGAAGGAGTTTGAGAATTTTAATGTCAACCGGTTGAGTCATTTTTTTTGAGTCTTCGATTTTTTCGAGCAAATAAATATTTCCCAGGTATTTGATTTTGTTGGTAAATAGACCGTCTGAAGAAACACTATCTGAAGCACGTGGAAAAAGGTGTTTCCAGGCGCCAAGAGAGGGGAGAACCGCCTCTCCTGAGAATCGATGACGAAATTCCAAAGGCTCAGTGTTTCCCTCCTGTACTATGTACCTTGCTGTTGTTTCCCGAGCGGCCGTAACACTGGCAGGTGGATACCTGTCTGTAAGAATCCAAACATTAAACTGTTCTCTATTTTCTTTAGTCGCCTGCAAATGAAGCCATTGGAATTTAGACCCCTTCTTCTCTTCTAAAGGGCCAAGGGCCAGCTTGAAGTCTCGTACAACGGAACCGGCGATTATGCTGTCGGATTCATGTCGGTACGTTGCCACGAGCCCCTGCTTTCCAATAGGTTCTTGTTTGTTTGTAAGGGAGTGAATCTCAATCAAATCCTTGGTTTTCGATTCTTTCGCTTGGCCTCCATTCACACCAACTGGGTAAAGTAATAATGCCAGCAAAAAAATAATCCTTGGATTCATAGGCCAACTCCACTTCTCGAAAAAGCTAATATTCAGCTTACAAAAACTATGTAATACGATCTTCACAAATTTATTATAAAACATATATTTTATTATAGAACATAGTTGCCTTGATTACAGGAGAATATTTTGGACAAGTATATTAGGTTCGACATTGATAGCAAGAAAACAGTTGTGTGCCTCTTCATCAAAGCCACGGTATTGATACCACAAGTCACCATTCTCACGAGCTGTAAAACGCTAGAATTCCTCGAAAGGTCACCTTTTTTGAAGGCTGAAAAACACCCTGATTTTCAGGTGACATTCTGTCACTGTTTTGTCTCCACAAATGTTGATTTTGCTTATCCCGAGTCCGAACAAAAATCTATTTTTTGCAAATATCCAAATATTTTTATACAATTTTTAGTGTAACCTCGGATTAAGTATCAGGACATATAAGGCTGTGTCACAATTGGGAATTTAGGAAGGTTTTGTTTTTTTGTCTATATGCTATAATGTTCGCACATAACGTATGCAAAAGGAAATAGTTCAACGCCGATCGTATCAGGGCGAAGGAGTCGTAGGCGTTGCAAGCTGCTTGCGATTATCACTACTATCGTTGCCGGCGGATTAGTACTCTTTTGCCTGCTTGCGATGGCTGTCGTCATAATCACTATGATGTTATGATGTGCCGTTGAGAATACCTTTTAATACCCCCTGTCCTTAGCTTTAGAGTCTCCTGGAAATACCCTTTTTCGACAAAAAACGCTGAAAACCCAAGAAAAACAAAAAAAAACAAACTTTTTTATTTTTCTATTGACGTTGGATTACAAATGTAATACTTTGTTATATATTACAACTGTAATCCAAGGAGAGCCGCTTATGAAAAAATTACCCAAAATATCCGAATCGGAATGGCAGGTGATGCGTGTATTGTGGGAAAAAAGCCCCCTCACAGCCAACGAAATTGTAGAGAAACTGGCCGGAAGTACTGACTGGAAACCCAAGACGATTAAAACACTTATTACCCGATTGACCAACAAGGGAGCCGTCAAATTCGAGAAGGAAGGCAGATTGTACAGATATCATCCCGCCGTTGGCAAAGACGAATGTGTGCGTATGGAAAGACACTCATTTGTCCGGCGGGTTTACGGGGGAATAAGCAAGCCTATGGTTGCCTCATTTCTGGAAGAAGCAGAACTCTCGGCTGAAGATATCGCGGAACTAAAGAAAATCCTTGATCAAAAGGCGGAGGAATAAAGATGGAGACTCTCTCTACACAATTGCGGCCGGTGTTTGACTGGCTATTGTGGGCGAGCATACAGGGCAGCGTGCTGATTGTTCTAATTGTTCTTATCCAGATAATCCTGCGTGGCAAATTGGGTATTCGCTGGCATTATCTGCTCTGGCTGCTCTTATTGATACGGCTGGCGGCGCCCTGGCTGCCCCAGAGCAAGATAAGTGTCTTCAACCTGCTTCCTAAATCCATTCAGCAGGGAAGAATAATAGAGGCCTTTTCGGAACCTCAGAATGCTCGCGGTATGGGTTTTTATCTATATGACGAATCAGAAGAGACTCAACAATCGGAAGGTAACTCTGAATCTTCTTTTACTAAATTCGTTCGTATGTCCCCGATGCTCTGGCTGTTCGGAGTTTTGGCTTTAGGTATATATGTAGCCGGAGGCAATTTGCATCTATGGTGGCTCGTAACACGGGAACGCCCCTTGACAGATCAGAAGATTCTGGAATTACTGGAAGACTGCAAGAGCGAAATGGGTATCCGCACTATCCTCGGGGTAGTAATAACCGATAAAGTAAAGAGTCCCGCCCTATTCGGTTTTCTTCGGCCGCGATTGTTATTACCAGCCGGGATTATTGAAACTCTCAGCCTAAAAGAACTCCGCCATATATTCCTTCATGAATTAGCTCATCTGAAAAGGCATGATATTTACTTAGGGTATCTGGTGAGCCTGCTGCAGAGTCTGCACTGGTTCAATCCGTTTATATGGCTGGCCTTCTATCGTATAAGGACTGACAGAGAACTTGCCTGCGATGAACTCGTTCTTTCACAGACGCACAGCAGCGAGTCGAAAGATTATGGCCGAACAATAGTCAGTCTATTAGAACGTTTTTCCCAGCCCCGGCGCCTGCCGGCAATGGCGGGAATATTGGAAACCAAATCTCAATTGAAAAGGAGGATTAAAATGATTGCGAAATTCAAAAAGACCTCACGCCCACGGTGGGCCGGGGCAATGCTACTGCTCGGAGTATTGGCCTGTGTAGTCCTGACTGATGCCTATATAGCTAAAGCGGACTTTATCTTCGATGCTCCTATCAATCTAGGACAAATTGTGAATAGCTCGTATGGCGACGGTGCGCCTAGTATTTCGGCTGACGGCCTGTCACTTTTCTTTATTTCCCTTCGACCCGGTGGGAGTGGCTCAGCCGACTTATGGATTGCGACACGGGAATCGACAGATGATTATTGGGGGGAGCCAGTTAACCTTGGCCAGGCTATCAACAGTTCAGCTTGGGATGGTGAGTTGAGTATCTCGACTGATGGACTGGAACTATAGTTTGCATCAAACAGGGCGGGTGGATCAGGTGGATACGACCTGTGGATTGCGAAGCGGACAATAGCATCCGAACCCTGGGGAGAGGCAGTGAACCTTGGGCCGACCATCAACAGTTCGGCTGATGATAGCGACGTCTGCATCTCAGCCGATGGCCTATCCCTCTACATTGAGTCCAATCGGGGCGGGGGGTATGGTAATCGCGACCTTTGGGTGGCGAAGCGGGCAACCGTCTCAGAACCATGGGGAGAGCCAGTGAATCTTGGCCAGGCTATCAACAGTTCGGCGAGCGACGGTGCGCCGAGTATTTCGACCGATGGTCTGATGCTCTTCTTTAGTGACTTTCCAAGCCCCCGCCCCGGCGGATATGGAGGGACGGACATATGGGTAACAACGCGAGCAACCGTCTCAGACCCGTGGGGTGAACCGATGAATCTTGGGCCGATGGTCAACGGTTCAGCTAACGACCAAGGGCCGAGTATCTCGGTCGATGGTTCAATCCTCTACTTCTTCTCCACCCGCTCCGGTGGTTCTGGTGATTTTGACCTGTGGCAGGTATCAATCCTGCCGGTCGTTGATTTTAACAGTGACGGAATTGTGGACAGTTCAGACGTAGTTATGATGCTGGACTACTGGCATACAGACGAGCCGTTATATGATATTGCCCCGATGCCTTTCGGTGACGGCATAGTAGATGTTAAGGATCTTGTGCTCCTTGCTGAGCATTTGACAATACAAACAGATGATCCGAATCTACCCTAACCTTATGATGTACTAAGCTTAGGCTTGGGTAGGCTGGCGAAATAGAAGTACACTCTGGATAAAAACTCTGAGTAAACAACAAAACTATGTCACACAAGCAATTGCGGGGCCTGCGGAAGCAGAGCAGGCCTCGCAATTAATTAAGCACCGATAATCCTTAAAAACACCGCCTTAACAATAATCTCACCCCCATTGGGAACTCACAGCTCAAAACCACCGAAATAATAATTAGCTGGAAAAACCCTACGGTTTTTAGTAAGATATATTGCTGATATTTCAAATAATTTGTGAGGCAGGTTGTATTAAGTGTACAAATCGGAGAAAATCTCGTTATTCACCCTGATATTAACGTTATCTCTTATCGGTTCGGCATCGGCTGTCTGCCCATCCGGCGATTTGAATGGAGACTGCTATGTCGATATGCTCGATATTCAAATCTTCGC